>NZ_JBLEBI010000154.1:0-16765 GCF_047340315.1 Streptomyces sp. AF1A | reverse complement strand
CGACGGTGGACAGCAGCTTCACCGTGTCCTCGTGTCCGGCGGGGCAGACCGCGGGCGCCCCCGAATCGGACATCGGGCGGCTCAATTCGAACGTGTTGCCGCAGCTCCGGCAGCGGTATTCGTAGCGAGGCATGAGGTCAGCGTAACCGCGAGGGCCGGTTGAGGCGTCTCAATGTTTGATGAGTGTTACAGGACGCCTGCGCAGGAATCGAAAACTTCGCTGATAACTTGTGAACGCCGTTGCGAGGACGCTCAGCTCACCGCGCGAGCAAGAGCGAGTGCGGGGAGGGGGGACGCATAGTGACCGATGCGTCGCAGGGGGAGGAGGGCCGTTCGGGGATGGACGGCCGCGACGAGCAGCAGCCGCTCGACTCCGACATGACCCTGCATCTGAGAGTCGATGCTCTCAGGGCTGACGAGACCATGCAGTTGCGCGTGCCCCCGGCGATCGAGCCGGCGCCCACCGGCGGCCGGGCCGAACGCCGGCGCAGCACGCGGCCCTCGGCGCGCGAGCGAGCCGTCACGGCGGCCTCCCGCGCCCTGGCGCCGCTGGCCCCGTACGCGCGGCGTCTCGAGCCCTACGCGCGCCGCCTCGCGCCCTACGCGCGCCGCCTCAAGCCGGTCTATCCGCGCCCCGGCCGGGTCGGCTGGCGGCGCTGGATACCCTCCTGGCGCCAGTGGCTCGGCGCCACCCTGGCGTCGTTCGGCCTGCTCGGGGCCTTCCTGGTGACCGCGTACGCGCTCACCGACATACCGAGCAACCTGAACTCGTACGCGACCCAGCAGGACAACGTCTACTTCTGGTCCGACGGCACCCCGATGGCCCGTACCGGCTGGGTGCAGCGCCAGGCGATGCCGCTGAAGGACATACCGACGGACGTCCGTTGGGCGGTGCTGGCGGCGGAGAACGAGACCTTCTACACGGACCCCGGCATATCCGCCAAAGGCATCACCCGGGCGCTGTGGCGCACGGTGGGCCAGGGGGACACCGAGGGCGGCTCGACCATCACCCAGCAGTACGTCAAGAACGTCTATCTGAACCAGAACCAGACCGTAAGCCGCAAGTTCACCGAGGCGATGATCGCCCTCAAGCTCGACAACAAGATGACCAAGGACCAGATCCTGGAGGGCTACCTCAACACCAGCTGGTTCGGGCGCGGCAGTTACGGCATCCAGCGCGCCGCCCAGGCCTACTACGGCAAGGACGTCAGCAAGCTCAACGTCTCCGAGGCGGCCATGCTCGCCGGGCTGCTCAAGGGCGCCGGCCTGTACGACCCCACGCTGGGCAAGGCCAACCACCAGCGGGCCGTGGAACGCTGGTCCTGGATCCTCGACCGCATGGTCAAGATCCACAAGCTGTCGCCGCAGGAACGCGCCAAGTACACGACGTTCCCCGAGCCGTTGAAGAGCAACCCGCTGTACAACACCGGCGAGCAGAGCGACTACCTGGTGGAGCTGGCGTCGCAGTACGCCAAGAAGGCCGGTCACCTGACGGACAAGCAGTTCGACCTGGGCGGCTACCAGATCTACACCACCTTCGACCGCAAGCGGGAGAAGGCGCTCACCGCCGCCGTCACCAAGGCCCGCAAGCAGGCCCGGCAGGACGACCCCGACACCGCGAAGAACGGCCACTACGGTGCCGCCTCGGTGGCCACCGACGGCCGGATCCTCGCGGTGTACGGCGGCCCCGACCACCGTACCCAGGGCTACAACGAGTCCAACGCGACCACTGTCCCGGCCGGCAGCGCGTTCCTGCCCTTCGTCTACGCCGCCGGGCTCGAACACGGCGTCCACAAGACGCGCGGCGGACCCGCCACCCCCGTCACCCCGGACAGCGTCTACAACGGCGACGACGGCGTCCCCGTCACCACCCCCGAGGGCCCCTACTGGGACCGCAGCGGCAGAAAGGTCGCCGCCCACAACGACGGCGACAAGTCCTACGGGCAGATCACCCTGCGCAAGGCCCTCGCCCAGTCCGTGAACACACCCTTCATGCAGCTCGGCATGGACACCGGCCTCGACCAGGTACGCAGGACCGCCCAGGCCGCGGGGCTGCTGCCCTCCAGCATCGGCCCCCAGGTGCCCGCCCTGTCCCTCGGCACCTCCACCCCCAGCGCCATCCGGATGGCCAGCGGATACGCCACCTTCGCCGCCGGCGGCACCCACACCGAGCCGTACTCGGTGCGCCGCATCACCCGCAACGGTGCCCCGGTCCACCTGGCCGCCCCCCAGCCCACCCGCGCGGTCAGCGTCCAGGTGGCGCAGGAGGTCGAGGACGCGCTCACCGACTCGTTCCGCGCCGCCCACCCGGCCCAGGCCGGCCCGGGGGTGGCCGGAAAGGCCGGCACCAACGGCCAGGACACCGCGGCCTGGTACGCCGGCACGGACGACTCCGTGTCGACGGCGGTCGTCGTCTACCGCATGGACCTGGCGAAGTCCCTGGAGCCGCTGCCGCTGAAGGGCCTCGCGGGCACTTCGCCGGACAGCGTGCCCTACGCCCTCTGGTCGGCCGCCATGGGCCTGGACTGACCGCCCGGCCCTCAACCCCCCTCGACCACACGGAGATCGAGCCGCGCATGTCTCGTATGAACCCGCCGAAGGGCCGGCGCCGCGCCACCGGCCGCCGCCTCCCCGCCGCTGCCACCCGCCCGCAGGTCCTCACCCTCGCCGCCTTCCTCGTCGTGGCCTCCCTGGTGGCCGGCTTCCTCGCGCTGAGCCGCCCGGACGCCACCGCGCCGACCGCCGCCTCCGGAAAGGGGGCCAAGCCCAAGCCCTCGGCGAGCCCCACGTGGGACGGCAGGACGCACGTCCTCGGTGACGGCTCCACCTCCTACACCGGCCCGCAGAAGGGCACGTTGAAGCCCGTACCGCTCAAGCCCGGTGAGAAACCGCCCCAGTTCGTCGTCTTCTCCTGGGACGGCGCCCTGGAGGGCGACGACCACCTCTTCTCCCACTACCGGGAGATGGCCCGGCAGTACAACGCCCACATGACCTTCTTCCTGACCGGTATCTACCTGCTGCCCAAGAGCAAGAAGGACCTGTACCACGGCCCGATGCACCAGCCCGGCGACGCCGCCATCGACTACCCCACCGACGAGCACATACGCACCACCCTGGAGCAGCTCCGCCTCGCCTACGAGCAGGGCAACGACATCGGCACCCACTTCAACGGCCACTTCTGCGGCGCCAAGGGCGGCGGCGACTGGAGCGTCGCCCAGTGGAAGAGCGAGATCGACCAGTTCTACTCCTTCGTGGAGCACTGGAAGACCAACACCGGCTACAAGGACATCCCGCCGCTGCCCTTCGACTTCAAGAAAGAGGTCACCGGCGGTCGCGCGCCCTGCCTGGAGGGCCAGCCCAACCTGCTGAAGGCCATCAAGAGCTACGGCTGGCGCTACGACGCCAGCTCCCCGGGCGACTTCCAGATATGGCCCGCCAAGAAGAACGGCATATGGGACTTCCCGCTGCAGATGCTCCCCTATGAGAACGGCAAGTTCCAGGGCCTGTCGATGGACTTCAACTTCCTCTACAACCAGTCCGGCGGCGAGACCGACGGCGACGCGGCCAAGTACCCCCAGTGGCTCCAGCAGACCGTCGACTCCTACATGGACGGCTTCAACCGCGTCTACTACGGCAGCCGCGCACCGCTGTTCATCGGCAACCACTTCGAGCACTGGAACGGCAGCACCTACATGAAGGCCATCGACCAGATCATCCCGAAGATCTGCACCAAGAAGGGCGTCAAGTGCGTGTCCTTCAAGGAACTCGCCGACTGGCTCGACGTGCAGAAGCCCGCCACGCTCGCCGCGCTGCGCAGCCTCGACCCCGCCCAGTCCCCGGACTGGTCGACCGTCGTCAAGTGACATACGCGCAGGTCGGGTTCCACTTGTGCCACCCCCTTCACACGGGCCGCACACGTCGTGCGAAGATGCCCCATCCCGGTAGGCGTACCGGCAAAGAGGGGAAACATCATTGAAGTCAAGAAGACTGAGCCGTAAGAGGCGTCGCGCCACCGTCGTCAGCGCCTCGGCCGCCGCCCTGGTCGCCGGCGTGGCGCTCATACCCAACTGGAGCGCGGGCGCTGCGGTCACCGACGACCCGACGGTGGACGCCGCCACCAAGGCGACCTTCCAGAAGCTCGCCGACGCGGTCTTCACCGACCGCACCCAGGCGCTGGTGGACGGCGCGGGCAGCGCCCGTACGCACCACGCGGCGGGCTTCTCCGGATCCGTCCGCCTCTCCGGCGGCCAGACCCGCGAGCAGTCCTCCGCCGTCGGCCAGCTGCGCGCCCGCAAGGCCCGCCTCGCCGAGCTGGGCGAGAAGTACAGCGCCGGCAGCACCAAGGTGACGCTCGACGCCACCGAGGTCCACGGCCGCAACGCCAAGGTCGCCGTCACCGAGACCACGACGCTGACCTACAAGCAGGGCACCACCACGGCCAAGGGCCCGAAGACCACGGGATTCCAGGCCCACCACGAGCTGACCTTCCACGCCGGGCGCGACGGCGACTGGCAGCTCACCGGCATCCACGACACCGACGACGGCTACCTCGCGGTCAACCAGGTCGCCACGCCGTCCACGGCCAAGGACAAGACCGTCGCGGCCACCGCCGGCCCTCCGGAGGCACCCCGCGCGGCCACCCGCTACCCGGCACCGGCCAACGCGAAGAAGCTCACCGGGGGCGCCTACGACTACAAGGCGATGGTCGCGTACGCGCAGAAGTACTGGAACCACTACAACCCGGACTACCCGAACTACAACGGCGAGGGCGCCGGCGGCGACTGCACCAACTTCGTCAGCCAGGTGCTGAAGGCGGGCGGCTGGAAGCACGTCCCCGGCTACACCAGCGACTACACCAAGTGGTTCGGCAACGCCGACATCCAGTCCGACTCCTTCGTCGGCGTCAACGAGTTCTCCTGGTTCGCGCTGTCCTCCAAGCGCGTCACCCCGCTCGCCAACGTCTATCAGGCGGACCTCGGTGACGTGATCCAGATGGACTTCAACCGGGACGGGTCGAAGGACCACACCATGGTCGTCACCTACCGTGACAAGTCCGGTGTGCCGTACGTGACGTACCACTCCACCAACACCTACAACAGGTCGGTGGCCAGCCTCGTCGCGTCGTACCCGAACGCGTACTACTACGCCTACCGCACCTGAGCGGCGGCCCGCCCGGGGCGCCACTGGGCACCCCGGGCGGGCCGGAAACGGGTCGTCGGCCGGGCTCGGCAGCGGGCGGGCAGCCGCTCACTCCAGCCCGCGCCGGTCGTCCTTCGCGGCCGCCCTGTCCTGCGCGCCGGGCAACGGCGTGGACCTCGGCGGCGTCCCGGTCCCGTGCTCGTGCCCCAGCAGATCGGCGCTCTCGGGGTGCCGGGCCCGCCAGTACGGGTTGTCGTGCGGCAGGGCGTGGCCCACCCGGCCGTACATGCCGAAGGTCATCAGCAGCAGGCCCACGACGAAGCTGAACAGCACGTTCTGGATCTTGAACGCCAGGAAGTTGTAGGGCGTGTCCAGCAGGCCCAGGAACAGGAACCCGTTCAGCAGGAACAGGATGCCCAGGACCATGTTCAGCGTCGAGGCGACGTTCCCGCCGATCACCATTCCGACCAGCAGCAGCGCCCCGATGCAGATCGAGAGCACGCTCAGCGCACCGTTGCTGTTCAGCCCGGCCGCCATGTTGCCGCCGGTGTCGAAGAACCCGATGTGGTTGAGCAGACCCAGGATGCCGAACGCCACCAGGAACGCGCCGATCACGCCGGCGCCGATCCGATAGACCAGGTTCAGCTTGTGGTCGACCGGCAGGTGCTCGTCGAAGGAGATCCGCCGTCGCGGCCTCGTGTGCACTGTGTGTGTAGCCATGTCCGCCTCCCTCGGGCTCCAGCGGAGGCCATCCGTCCGTCCAATATCCGCCTGCCCGCCCCACCCGGCAACACACACGGGCCCGAACGGGCGGCCGCACCGGGCTCAGTGCCCGCCGCCGCGCTCCTCGCGGATCCGCGCCACCACCTGCGCGACCGTCTGCCGCACCGCGTCCGTCTCGGTGAGGAAATGCCAGTAGTCCGGGTGCCGGCCCTCCAGCGAGCCGACCGCCCGCTCCAGCCGGGCCACCGCCTCGTCCAGCGGCCGCGCATGCCGCGGATCGGGCGTCGTACGGCCCGTCATCGCCAGCCGCTGCGCGTCCCGGATCGCGAACCGGGTCCGCTCCGTCTCCGCCTGCGGATCCTTCTGCACCGCGTTCAGCCTGTTCAGCCGCTCACCGGCGGCCGACACCGCGTCGTCGGTGGCGTTCAGCAGCGCCCGCACCGTCGACAGCAGCGACGTGGCCTCCGGCCAGCGCTGCGCGTCCCGCGCCTGCTGCGCCTCCCGCAGCTTCGCCTCCGCCTGCCGGACGTTCTCCGCGGCCTGCTCGGGCACCCGCTGCAGGTCCTGCCAGCACGCGGCCGCGAACCGCCGCCGCAGCTCGCTGAGGACCGGGTCCACCTGACCGGCCCGGGTGGTCAGCGCCTGCGCCCTGGTCCGCAGCGAGACCAGCCGGTGGTCGATCTCGGCGGCCCTCTGCGGCAGCTGCTCGGCCTCCGCCCGGATCGCCCCGGCCTCCCGCTGCACCCGCTGCGCCCGGTCCAGCGTCTGCTGCACCCCGTGCTGCCCGGCACCCTGGTTCAGTTTGGTCAGCTCCGGCGACAGGGCGGCCAGCCGCGCGGCCAGGTCGTCGGCCCGCAGACCGTGCGCGCGCACCCCGTCCAGCGCGTTGCTCGCGGCCAGCAGCGCCTGCCGGGCCCGCTCCACCGCCGGCGCCACCTGGGCCAGCCGCGTCTCGGCCGTGCCCAGCAGCGGCCCCAGGGAGCTGCCGAAGCGCTCCAGCTCCTGCTTGACCCGGACCAGCTCGTCCCTGGCCGCGGTCAGCTCACCGCGTGCCCGCGCCGCCGCCCCGGCCTCCAGGTCGGTCCGGTCCAGATCATGGGCGTCGACGGCCTGGATGTAGCGCTGGCTCACCTCGTCGATCCGCCGGCCCAGCGCCTCGAATGCGGAGACGGCGCTCCGCGCGGCGGGCGAGTCGTCCACGGCCGTGATGGTCTCGATGGAGATCCGCAGATCCCGCTGCGCGGTGTCCAGCTCGTAGAACGCGGCCGCCGCGGCGTCCTTCGCCGCCTGCGCCTCGGCGCGCTGGCTCTCCGCCCGGCCGCCGAACCAGCGCCGCGTGCCCCCGCCCGCGAACGCGGCGGGCAGCGCGAGCGCGGCCAGCAGCGGCAGGCCCATGAGCGCGAGCGTGTCCCGCAGGGCCGTCGGCCCGCGCCGGCTCCCCGCGGTGGACGACGGCGGGTGCGGCTGCGTCGATGGCGTGCCCGGTCTCGCCGTCACATCCCTCTCCCGTGCTGTGGTTCGCCCTGGGTGGTGTCATTCTCCCACCCGTTGTGGACGAACAACACGGGCCGGTCAGTTCGCGGTCCGTACCGTGACTTCCCCGTTGGAGGAGCCGGCCGTCACGGCGTGCCGGCTCCTGTCGTCCTTGGGCACGGACACCGACACCCGCCCGTTGTCCGACTCCGCGTCGACGTGATACGCGGCGCGGGGCAGCGCGACCGTCACCCGGCCGTTGTCGCTGTGCGCGTGCACGAGGTCGGGTACGGCGCCGAGCGTCAGGTCCACCGCGCCGTTGCTGACGTCGGCCCGCACCCGGCGCGAGGCGACGTCGGCGCGGACCGCGCCGTTGTCGGAGTGCAGATCCAGCGCCCCGGTGGAGTCCGTGACCCGCACGGCGCCGTTGCCGGTACGGACGGCGAGCGGCTCGGCGAACCCACGTGCCCGCACGCCCCCGTTGCCGTCGACGACCGCGACCCCCAGTCCGCGTGGTACCTCGATGCGGTACCGCACCGCACAGTCGGCGACGACCCCCGAGCAGTGCATGCGCAGCGTCAGTCGGTCGTCCTGGAACGACCAGCTCACGCGGGGCCTGCCGCCCACGATCACGGACGCCTCGAACCACCGCGTGACCCGGACCGTCCTCCCGTCCCCCCGGGCACCGACGATCTCCAGCGACGCGTCGTCCGAGTCGACGGTGAGCGTACGACCGTGCACCGCGACGGACCGGTGGTCCGGGTGCTTGTCGTCCCCGGCGGACGCCCCGCACCCGCTGACCCCGGCGATCAGGGCCCCCACGGCCAGCACCCCGGCGACGGCACGCCCACCACTGCGACGGATCATCTCGGTTCCTCCCCCGAATTCGGCTTGGGACGAACGTAGGCGTTCGGGCCTCCCGAAGTGATCCGGCGTGCTCCCGGATCCAGGGTGGGGACAACCCCCGCTCGGCCCCCGTTCTCCGGCTGTTCGGGTTTGCCGTGCACCGCCTCCGGCAAGGTAGGCTGTCAACTCGTCCTGGGCGCACGGCCCGGGTCCGGGTGCGTAGCTCAGGGGTAGAGCGCCTGCCTTACAAGCAGGATGTCGGCGGTTCGAAACCGTCCGCGCCCACCGACGAACCGAAGCCCCCGGCCGATGGCGGCCGGGGGCTTCTGTCGTCATTCCTTCTTCTGGGACGCCTCCTCGTGGGCGTGCTTGAGCCTGCTGCGGGCCTCCATGCGTTGTTCGGCCGCGACGTCGGCCCAGAAGCGGTGGGTGCTGACGAAGACCGCGAGTTCGTGTTCGCGCCGCCGGAGCTTCTCGACCTCGGCCTGCTCGTCGGCGGTCCAGCCGGGGGAGGCGGGCCGCTCCACCTTGCGCCAGCCGTTGTCGTCGCTGAAGCCGTCCGCCGGCTCGACCGACCAGGGCAGCCTCTTGAGCAGGGCCGACAGCTCGGCCCGGACCTGATGCAGCTCCTCCTGCCCGGCGAGGAGGTCACTGGGGAATTCATAGGTCGTTGCCACGCGCCAATGCTACGCCTGTTCGATTTTGGTCGGCGAGCTCGTCCGCCCGGTTCACGCGAACGAGTGTTCCGATCCGGGATCCACCCTGGGCGATCCGCGTGAGACTGGGGGCATGTGCCGGAGTATCAAGACGCTGCGCCCGCCCGTCCTGCCCGACGAGGCCACGGACGACGACATCCGCGCCGCCGCGCTGCAGTACGTGCGCAAGGTCTCGGGGTTCCGCACCCCCGCCGCCCACAACCGCGAGGTGTTCGACGTGGCCGTGGAGGCCGTGGCCCGGGCCACGGCCGAACTCCTCGCCGGGCTGGAGGTGCGAGGGCACGCCGTCCGGCAGCGGTCGGGCGAGGGGGCCGGGTAGCGGGAGGGGCCCGGGTGCACCCCGGTTGTCATGGCCCTCGATGGCCCTTAAGTGGCAATTAAGCGCCGGGTGTTCGACTTCGGTGTACCGGTCGCGTCCGTGCGTCGGATGCACCGCCGTGCACATCGCGCCAGGGGCCGATTCGGTCATGCCTCCGGGCGTCGGTGTCGCCGTGCGGGCCCTCCGAGGTGCGGCCGCGCCCGGAGCGGAGCCGTAAGGGGAAGTGGAACCATGGCCAAATGTTGAACTAGCAAGCACAGGTTAGGTCCGCCTAACCTGGGTTCCCCTTCGGTACCGCCGCCCCCACCGGCCTGCCCCCGACCGGCAGGCTCGACCGACACCGAAACGGAGAACCCCATGCTGTCCGCGCGTCTCAACTCCGTCCAGCCCTATGTCGTCGGGCTGTTCCGCATCGTCGTCGGCCTGCTCTTCGCGGCGCACGGCGCGGCCTCCCTCTTCGGCGTCCTGGGCGGCGCCATGGGCACCCACGGCGGCACCATCGAGGCCGGCACCTGGCCGGGCTGGTACGCGGCCGTGATCCAGCTGGCCGCCGGCACCCTGGTGCTGCTCGGCCTCGGCACCCGTGGGGCCGCGCTCGTCGCCTCGGGCTCGATGGCGTACGCGTACTTCGACATCCACCAGAAGGCGGCGCTGTGGCCCATCCAGAACGGCGGTGAGCCGGCGGCCATGTTCTGCTGGGCGTTCTTCCTGCTGGTCTTCACCGGCTCCGGCGCCTTCGGCCTCGACAGACTCCTCGCCCGGCGCACGGCGGACCAGACCGTGCCCGCCGCGCCACGGGCCCCGATAGCGGCCTGAGCCTCCCTGAGCTCCCTGAGCTCCACGGACGTCCCTGCCATGGCGCTCTTCCGCCGGCCCGGCCGGCGGAAGAGCGCCGCGTGCTGTGCTGTGGCGGCGCTTGGGTAACAGAAGCACCCGCACGCCCCCGCTGTCACACCCGCGGCGTACGCTGTACGGCTGTCAACGGGGGAGCAACGGGAGTCGTCGTGTGGGAGAGCGTGGGGTCGCTTGCGGCCGGGCCGTGGATCTATGCCGTGGTGGTGCTGTCCGTGCTGCTCGACGTGTTCGTGCCGGTGCTGCCGAGCGGTGTGCTCGTCATCGCGGCGGGCACGGCCGCGGCGGCGGGTTCGGGCGCGGCGACGGGGCGCGTCCCGCACAATGTGCCGGACCTGCTGGCCCTGATCCTCTCCGCGGCGACCGCCTCGGTCGTCGGTGATCTGGTGGCGTACCGCCTGGCGTGGCGGGGCGGTGACCGGCTGGACCGGGCGATAGCACGGTCGCGACGGCTGACCACCGCGCAGGAACGTCTCGGCGAGGCGCTCGCCCGGGGCGGCGGCGCCCTGGTCGTACTGGCCCGCTTCGCCCCGGCCGGCCGCTCGGTCGTCTCCTTCTGCGCGGGCGCCGCCCACCGCCGTGCCCGCGACTTCCTGCCCTGGTCCGCCCTGGCCGGCCTCTCCTGGGCCGCCTACAGCGTGGCCCTCGGCTACTACGGCGCCCGCTGGCTGGGCACGACCTGGCTGGCGACCGGCGTCTCGATCGCCGCCCTGTTCGCGGCGGGCGCGGCGGCCGGTTTCCTGATGCGACGCCGACCGGTGTGACGGAGGGCCGCGGGGCCCGGCGCGGGCAGCGGCTCGCCGGCCTCGGGTCCGGGTGGCCGGCCCCAGGGCCCGCTGTGGCTGGTCGGCCGTACGGCCGTGGGCCGGCTTCGGGTGGTCGGCCGTTGGGCCCGCTTCGGGTGGTTGGCCCTGGGCCCCGGCTCCGAGTAGGCCGGCCGCGCGCTCTGGTTCGGCTGGCCGGCCTGGGGCCCGCTTCGGGTGGTCGGCAGTGACCCCGGGCTTCGGGTAGTCGCCTGTGGGCCTCGATTGCGTGTGACCGGCGGGAAGGCGATCCGCGGCCGGCCCCTGACGAACGCGTCGGGCCGGCCCCGGGCAGCCGTCCACGGGGCCGGCCCCGGACGGGCGGCGCGGCCCCGTGTGGCGTGGTGGGGGTTCAGCAGCTGGACAGGTAGCTCTGCAGCGCCGACTTCTCGGCGGAGTCGACCGAGAGGTCGTAGTAGTACTTCACCTGGACCCAGGCGCGGACGTAGGTGCACACATAGGCGGAGCGGGGCGGGACCCAGGTGGCGGGGTCCTGGTCGCCCTTGGACTGGTTGACGTTGTCGGTGACGGCCAGGAGCTGGGGGCGGGTGACGTCGTTGGCGAAGGCCTGGCGCTGGGCGGTGGTCCACTTGCTCGCGCCGGAGTCCCAGGCCTCGGCGAGCGGCACGAGGTGGTCGATGTCGACGTCGGAGGGGGAGGTCCAGGTGGCGCCGTCGTAGGGGGAGTACCAGCTGCCGCTGGTGGCGGTGCAGGCGGAGTTGGTGACGACGTTCGTGCCGTCCCGCTTGAGGATCCACTCGCGGGTGTTGCAGGTGCCGGAGATGGTGATCCAGGTCGGGAACTTGTCGCGGCTGTAGCCGGTGCGGTTCTCCGTGGCGACGGTGAGCTGGGCGAGGTAGCTGCGGGCGGTGGCGGCGCTGACGGGGGTGGGGAGGGCGGCGGAGGCGCTGGGGGAGTCGAACAGGGCGGCGCAGGCTAGCAGAGCGGTGAGCGCCGCGAGTATGCTCAGCCGTCGACGCGCGTAGAACTTCGGCATGCGAACTCCCTTGTGGGGTGGGGGATTTGGGCGCGAGCGAGGGAATGCTCGCGGGGTCGAGTTGCCGGAGGGTGAGCGCTCGGTAAGAAGCTAATGACGTGCTCATGACAGGGCAAGGTTCAAGCCGCGACTTTTGCGTCCCGTACTATGGGGAGCGCAGAAGGGGAGTAGCTCTTCGCCGGACCGTCGACATACTGCTCAGCCAGCCTGAGCCGGCGCCCGGAGGCGGACCTCGTGCGGGCCGCCCAGCGAGACCTTCGGCAAGCAGTGCACGTCCGTGTCCCCCCGGCGCGGACGCCGAGTGCGCTGCCGTGCCGAGGTGTCATCGCGTGACGTCACACACTCTCGGCGGGGCAGCCCCGACCGATTGAGGAACCTTGATCAGCATCACCGTGACGGCGCTCGTCTTCGGCGTCATCTTCCTCGCCGAACTGCCGGACAAGACCGCGCTGGCCGGCCTCGTCCTAGGCACCCGCTACCGCGCCTCGTACGTCTTCGCGGGCGTCGCCGCCGCCTTCCTGCTGCATGTCGTCCTCGCCGTCGCGGCGGGCAGCGCCCTGACCCTGCTGCCCCAGCGGCTCGTGCACGCCCTCACCGGCGTCCTCTTCCTCGGCGGCGCCGCGATGCTGCTGTTCCACAAGGGGGATGAGGAGGGGGAGATCAGGAAGCCCGCCGACCAGTCCTTCTGGAAGGTCGCCGGGACCGGCTTCATGCTCATCCTGGTCGCCGAGTTCGGCGATCTCACCCAGATCATGACCGCCAATCTCGCCGCCCGCTACGACGACCCGATCTCCGTCGGCCTGGGCGCGGTGCTCGGCCTGTGGGCCGTCGCGGGACTCGGCATCGTGGGCGGAAAGGCCCTGATGAAGCGGGTGCCGCTGCGGCTGATCACGCAGATCGCGGCGCTGCTGATGGTGGCGCTCGGCGTGTGGAGCCTGTGGGAGTCCGTGGCGGGCTGAGCTGAACGGCGGGTGAATGCCTGCCGGGGGTGGTGGCGCGACGCCACCGGGTTTTGTACCGTGAAAGAACAAAGTGGCTCCCGCCCGTTTCCCCTGACCGGCGGGCGGGGCCGCCTTGTCCCTCCCTGCGTCCTTCCCGACTCGGGGCCTTTTTTCGTTCCTGGAGCTACCGATGACGGCCACCGCCTCACCCACCGTCCTGACCGCCCGTGCCCTCCTGCTCGACATGGACGGCACCCTCGTCGACTCGCACGCCGTGGTGGAGCGGGTCTGGCGGCGCTGGGCCGAGCGGCACGGGCTGGACGGCGACGAGGTGATGAAGGTCGTCCACGGCCGGCAGGGGCACGCCTCCATGGCCGTACTGCTGCCCGACCGGCCCATGACGCAGAACTACGCTGACAACGCCCGCATGCTCGCGGAGGAGACCGCCGACACCGACGGCGTGGTGGAGATTCCCGGCGCGGCCGCCTTCCTCGCCTCCCTCGACGGCCTTCCGCACGCCCTGGTGACCTCCGCCGACGTCGCCCTGTCGACCGCCCGCATGACCGCCGCCGGGCTGCCCCTGCCCGAGGTCCGGATCACCGCCGAGTCGGTCGGCGCGAGCAAGCCCGACCCCGAGGGCTTCCTCAAGGGCGCCGCCGAGCTCGGCGTCGAGCCGGCCGACTGCGTCGTGTTCGAGGACTCCGGCGCGGGGATCGCGGCGGGGCGCGCCGCGGGCATGACGGTGGTCGGCGTCGGCCCCCGGGCCGCGGTCCACCGCCCCGACGTGGCCGTACCGGACCTCACCCGGGTCCGGGCGGAGGCGACGGCGGACGGGAGGATCCGGCTGCGCCTGGGCTGACGGCGCCTCCCGGACGCCCGCCGAAGCGGGGCGTCCCGCCGGGCGGCCTCGGGGCGCCCGCGTCCCCCGTGCGGTGCTCCACCGGATCTCCCGGGGCTCGACAAGCCATAAGCGGTGACACCGACCACGATGGAAGTGGTTCACCCGCGTCCCGAGCCCCGGGAGGTCTCCATGGCCCTGGACACGCACGGCACGGGGAAGGGGCTGACCGGCGCCGAACACGTCACCGGCAACGCGTTCGTCTCGATCGGCGCGCTGCTCCTCGGGCTGCTGCTGGCCGCGCTGGACCAGACCATCGTGTCGACGGCGCTGCCCACCATCGTCAGCGACCTCGGCGGCCTCGAGCACCTGTCCTGGGTGGTGACCGCCTATCTGCTGGCCTCGACCGCCGCCACCCCGCTGTGGGGCAAGCTCGGCGACCAGTACGGGCGCAAGAGGCTGTTCCAGACGGCCGTCGTGATCTTCCTGGTCGGCTCGGCGCTGTGCGGCACGGCGCAGAACATGCCGCAGCTCATCGCCTTCCGGGCGCTGCAGGGCCTGGGCGGCGGCGGGCTGATCGTGCTGTCGATGGCGATCGTCGGCGACCTCGTGCCGCCCCGCGAGCGCGGCCGGTACCAGGGCCTGTTCGGCGCGGTGTTCGGCGCGACCAGCGTGCTCGGACCGCTGCTCGGCGGGGTGCTCACCCAGCATCTGAGCTGGCGCTGGGTCTTCTACGTCAACCTGCCCGTCGGCGTCGTCGCGCTCGCCGTGATCGCCACCGCCCTGCGCATCCCGCGCCGCTTCGCCCGCCACGTCATCGACTACCTCGGCACCTTCCTGATCGCCGCGGTCGCCACCTGCCTCGTCCTCGTCGCCTCCCTCGGCGGCACGACCTGGGCCTGGGGCTCGGCCCAGATCATCGGGCTGGCCGTGCTGGGCGTCGTGCTCGCCGCCGTGTTCGTCGGCGCAGAGCGGCGGGCCGCCGAACCGGTCCTGCCGCTGAAGCTCTTCGGCATCCGCACCTTCACCCTGTCCGCCGTCATCAGCTTCATCGTCGGCTTCGCGATGTTCGGCGCGATGACCTATCTGCCGACCTTCCTCCAGGTCGTGCACGGCATCTCGCCGACCCTGTCGGGGGTGTACATGCTGCCGATGGTGGTCGGCCTGCTGCTGTCCTCCACCGTCTCCGGGCAGATCGTCAGCCGCACCGGCCGCTGGAAGGTCTTCCCGCTCGCCGGCACCGCCGTCACCACCATCGGCCTGCTGCTCCTGCACCGGCTCGACGAGCGCAGCCCGACCGCCGAGATGAGCGCCTGCTTCTTCGTCTTCGGCCTCGGTCTCGGCCTGGTCATGCAGGTCCTGGTGCTGATCGTGCAGAACGCCGTCGGCTACGAGGACCTGGGCGTCGCCACCTCCGGCGCGACCTTCTTCCGCTCCATCGGAGCCTCCTTCGGCGTCGCCCTCTTCGGCACCGTCTTCGCGAGCCGCCTCGCGCACAACCTCGACGCCGCCTTCCGGGGCCTGCACCTGCCGCCCGGCGTGAGCGCGCACGCGCTGCAGTCCGACCCGCGCGGCATCGCCCATCTGCCGCCCGGCCTGCGCCCCGCCGCCCTGCACGCGTTCGCGTCGGCCATCACCGACGTCTTCCTCTACGCCGCCCCCGTCGCCCTCCTCGGCTTCGCGCTGGCCTGGTTCCTGAAGGAGGACCGGCTGCGCGGCGCGGTGACCGCGCCGGACGTCTCCGAGACCATCGCGCCCAACCCGGTCGAGCGGTCCTCCTACGACGAGTGCTGCCGGGCCCTGTCGCTGCTCGGCACCCGCGAGGGCCGCCGCGAGATCTACCGGAAGATCACCGAGCGGGCCGGGTACGACCTGCTGCCCGCCGCCAGCTGGCTGCTGCTGCGCATCCGCAGATTCGGCTCCGTGGAGCCGGGCGTGCTCGCCGAGCGCAGCCCCGTCCCGCTGGAGGCCGTCCTCGCCGCCGTCCGCCAGGTCGAGGAGCGGCACCTGGCCGAACGCCGGGGCCTGGACCTGTATCTGACCGAGTCGGGGCGCGAGGTCGCCGAACGGCTCGCTTCGGCCCGCGAGGAGTCGCTGGCCCAGCTGCTCGGCGACTGGTGGCAGCCGGGCCGCTCCACCGATCTGAGCCAACTGGTGAAGGAGTTGACCGGCGAGCTGTGCGGCTCGGAGCGCGAGCGCCCGCACAGGGCCGCGCCGACCACGCTCACCTGACCGCCACCAGCTCCTTGCGGAACCAGTGCTCGGCGTACTGGTCGTCGTTGTGCGGGCCGGTCTCGGCGTAGCCGAGGCGCGCGTACAGGGCGCGGGCCTCGACCAGGTCGCCGCGGGTGTCCAGGACCAGCCGCCGGGCGCCGAGGGCGCGGGCCGCCTCCTCGGCGGCGCGCACGAGCAGCGCGGCGCCGCCCCGGCCGCGCGTCGCCGCCACCACGAACACCCGCGTCAGCTCCGCCGTGTCCGGCTCCAGCAGCCGTACGCCCGCGCAGCCGGCCGGCGCGCCGTCGTACCGGCCGACCAGCAACTGCCCGGTCGGCGGCGCGAGTTCGGCGCCCGTCGTGGCCGCGATCTCCCGCTCCAGCTCCGCCGGATGGGTCCGGCGGCCCTCGTGCAGCAGGTACCAGCGGTCGCTGACCTCGGTGTAGTACGCCCGCCACAGTGCGGCGGCCACCGGTGAGTCGTACGGCTCCGGGCCGATCGTCCACGTCATGCCGGTCATTGTCGGCCGCGGCCGGGTGAGCGCCCACGGAATTTCTGGAGACTGGGTGCCGTGAACCGCACCGACCGTCTCTACGCCCTCGTCGAGGAGTTGCGCGCCGCCGCGCCCCGCCCGCTCAGCGCCCGCGCGCTCGCCCGCCGCTTCGAGGTCAGCGTCCGCACCATCGAGCGCGACCTGTCCGCGCTCCAGCAGTCCGGAGTGCCGATCCACGCGGAAGCGGGCCGCAGTGGCGGCTACGTCCTCGACCGGGAGCGCACGCTGCCGCCGCTCGCCATCACCCCGGCCGAGGCGACCGCGCTCGCCGTGGCGCTGCACGCCCTCGCCGGAACGCCGTTCGCGGCGGACGCGCGCAGCGCGCTGCACAAGGTGCTGGCCGTGATGCCG
>NZ_JBLEBI010000153.1:0-16836 GCF_047340315.1 Streptomyces sp. AF1A | reverse complement strand
CGCGCCGGTGGCTCGCCTCGCCTCGGACGCCCGCGCGGAGTGGGCTCGCACCGCCACGGCCCGGGCGCGCCGGGCTGCCGTGCTGATCTCCGCGCCGGTGGGGCTGTGCTTCTTGCCCGCCTTCGTTGCGATCGGCGTGCTGCCCGTGGTGATCGGGCTGGCGGGCGGCGTGGTGGGAGGGAGGTGAGGCGTACGGCACTGCGCAGAACGCAGGACAAGTGACAGGGAAGCAGAAACAGACCCAAACCACACGGGGGTTGAAGTGAACAGGAAGATCAGGGACGCGCTGGCGGGGCTGCGGCGGGCGTGCCGTCGGGATGCCGGAATGGTGACCTCCGAATACGCGATGGGCATCATCGCGGCCGTCGGGTTCGCCCTGCTGCTCTACGAGGTCGTCACCAGCGGCGAGGTCCGCGCGGAGCTGCAGGCCATCGTGAAGAAGGCCCTCAGTGCGCGGATGTGAACGGGGAGCGGACCGGGGGTTCGTGACCGCGGAGGCGGCCGTGGTGCTCTGCGTGCTGGTGGCGTTCACGATGGCGCTGGTCTGGGGGCTGCTCGTGGTGGCGGCGCAGATCGAGTGCGTGGACGCGGCCCGCGTGGGCGCCCGGGCCGCCGCCCGGCAGGACCCGGCCGATGCGGTGGTGAGGCTGACCCGGGAGGCGGCGCCGCGCGGGGCGCGGGTGACCGTCGGGCGCCAGGGCGATCAGGTCCGCGTGACGGTGACCGCCAGACCGCCGCTGCTGAGCGGTCTGCCCTTCGAGGTGCGCGAGGAGGCCGTCGCGCTGGCCGAGGAGACCGTCGGTGCGAGGGAGCCGGGGCCGTGAGCCGGGGCTGGGCGCCAAGTCGGCGCGGTCGCGGCGAGGACGCCGCCCCCCTCTCGAAGTGCGTGGCTCCCAGGCATGGTTGGAAGCGCGGCCGAGCGTCCGCCGCCGTCGGGGGAGACCTGGCCGTGAGGCCGGGCCGGGCGCGAGGCCGGCACTGTTGCGACCGGGGTTCCGCATGCGTGTGGGGTGATCGGGGTTCCGCATCCGTGCGGGGTGATCGAGGCTCCGTATCCGTGCGGAGCGATTGGGGTTCCGTATCCGTGCGGGGTGATGGGGGTTCCGCATCCGTGCGGAGTGACCGGGGTTCCGCATCCGTGTGGAGTCTCGGGTCGATCGCCGTGCTCTGCGTGGTGTTCGGTGCCGTGCTGGCGCTCGGTCAGGCCGTCGTCGTCCGGCACCGGGCGGCCGGCGGGGCGGATCTGGCGGCGCTCGCGGCGGCGGACCACTGGGCCGAGGGCGGTGCCGCGGCCTGCGCCCGGGCCGGACGGGTGGCGGCGGCCCAGGGTGTACGGCTGGTGCGGTGCGCGATCGAGGGCGAGACCTCGGACGTCACCGCGGCCTCGGGAAGAGGCCCGTTCGCGGCGGAGGTCAGGGCCAGAGCCGGTCCGGCGGATGCGGTGCCGCCCGAGGTCAGCCGCGCGACACCTGCCCCGGAGCCGGCTCCACCCGGCTCTCCTGCTCCTCCTGCCCCCGCTCCTCCTGCCCCCGCGCCTCCTTCTCCTGCGGCGCCCCCCGCAGCAGCACCGTGAGGAGCCGCACCGCGCCCCTCTTGTGCAGCGGGTCGTTGCCGTTGCCGCACTTGGGGGACTGGATGCAGGAGGGGCACCCGGCCTCGCACTCGCAGGAGGCGATGGCCTCCCGGGTGGCGGCGAGCCAGCTTCGGGCCGTGTGGAAGGCCCGCTCGGCGAAGCCCGCGCCACCCGGATGGCCGTCGTACACGAAGACCGTGGGCAGGAGGGTGTCGGGGTGCAGGGGCACGGACACGCCGCCGATGTCCCAGCGGTCGCAGGTCGCGAACAGGGGCAGCATGCCGATCGAGGCGTGTTCGGCGGCGTGCAGGGAGCCGCCGAGGATCTCCGGGCTGATCCGGGCCTCGTCCAACTGGTCCTCGGTGACCGTCCACCACACCGCGCGCGTGCGCAGCGTACGAGGAGGGAGGTCGAGTTTCGTCTCGCCCAGCACCTCGCCGGTGATGAGGCGTCTCCGGAGGAAGGAGACCACCTGGTTGGTGACCTCGACGGAGCCGTAGCACAGGCGGCCCGCGCCCCACGGGACCTCGGTGTCGGTCTCCAGGATGGAGATCGAGGTGGTGTCGCGGGCGACCGTCGAGTACGGCGGGTCGGCCTGCTCGACCAGGGCGACCGAGTCCTCCAGGTCCAGGGAGCGCACCAGGTAGGTGCGGCCCTGGTGCAGATGCACGGCGCCCTCGTGGACCGTGGAGTGCGCGGCGGCCGCGTCGACCGTGCCGAGCAGGCGTCCCGTGCCGGACTCCACGACCTGTACCGGGCGTCCGCCCGCGCCGCGGATGTCGGTGAGGTCGGCGGCCCGCTCCCGGCGCGTCCAGTGCCAGGCCTTCGTCCGCCGGCGCAGCAGCTTCGCGGCCTCCAGCTGCGGCAGCAGCTCCGCGCCGGCCGGACCGAAGAGGTCCAGGTCCGCCTCGGTCAGCGGGAGTTCCGCGGCGGCGGCGCACAGGTGCGGGGCGAGGACGTAGGGGTTGTCGGGGTCGAGGACGGTGGACTCCACCGGCTGGTCGAACAGAGCCTCGGGGTGGTGGACGAGGAAGGTGTCCAGGGGGTCGTCGCGGGCGACGAGGACCGCAAGGGCACCCTGGCCGGAACGGCCCGCGCGGCCGGCCTGCTGCCACAGCGACGCCCGGGTGCCCGGGTAGCCGGCGATCACCACCGCGTCCAGTCCGGAGACGTCCACGCCCAGCTCCAGGGCCGTCGTGGCGGCCAGGCCCAGGAGCTCCCCGGAGTGCAGGGCGCGTTCCAGGGCGCGGCGCTCCTCGGGGAGGTAGCCGCCGCGGTAGGCCGCGACCCGCCGGACCAGGGAGCGGTCGACCTCGGCCAGCTTCTCCTGGGCGATCACCGAGATCAGCTCGGCGCCGCGCCGGGACCGTACGAAGGCCACCGAGCGCACGCCCTGCACGGTCAGGTCGGTCAGCAGGTCGGCGGTCTCGGCGGTGGCGGTACGCCGGACGGGGGCGCCCCGCTCGCCGTGCAGCTCGGTGAGCGGGGGCTCCCAGAGGGCGAAGACGAGCTCCCCGCGCGGGGAGGCGTCGTCGGCGACCTCGACCACCGGCAGGCCGGTCAGCCGGCGAGCCGCGACGGCGGGCTCGGCGGCGGTCGCGGAGGCCAGCAGGAAGACGGGCGAGGCGCCGTAGCGGGCGCACAGGCGGCGCAGCCGGCGCAGCACCTGGGCGACGTGCGAGCCGAAGACGCCCCGGTAGGTGTGGCACTCGTCGATGACGACGTACTTGAGCGACTTCAGGAAGGAGGACCAGCGCGGGTGGGAGGGCAGTATCCCGCGGTGCAGCATGTCCGGGTTGGTGAGGACGTAGTTGGCGTACTGGCGGATCCACTCGCGTTCCTCGAACGGGGTGTCGCCGTCGTACACGGCCGGACGCACGTCGGAGCCGAGCGGTCGCGAGAGTTCCTTCACCGACCGGCACTGGTCCGCGGCGAGCGCCTTGGTGGGGGAGAGGTACAGGGCGGTGGCGCCTCGGCCGTTCGGAGCCTTCGCACCATCCAGGAGGGTGGACAGCACGGGCACGAGATAGGCGAGGGACTTGCCGGAGGCGGTGCCGGTGGCGACCACCACCGAGTCGCCGTCCAGGGCGTGCTCGGCGGCCAGCGCCTGGTGCGCCCAGGGGTGCTCGATGCCGCACTCCTGCACCGCGGCGATCACCTCCGGCCGAATCCGGTCAGGCCAGACGGCATGGCGGCCCGCGCGCGGGGGCAAGTGCTCCGTATGAGTGATGCGCGCAGACCGGCTCGGTCCGGAGGCGAGCCGGCCCAGGACAGCGCTCGGAGCCGGGCGGGACGCCGGGTCCGTCAGGGGTCGATCGGATCGGTGATTCTTGGCCATCGGCACCGAGTGTGTCACTGGCGTGACGGACAATG
The DNA here is from genome assembly GCF_047340315.1 of Streptomyces sp. AF1A. Taxonomy (NCBI): domain Bacteria; kingdom Bacillati; phylum Actinomycetota; class Actinomycetes; order Kitasatosporales; family Streptomycetaceae; genus Streptomyces; species Streptomyces sp. AF1A. The sequence goes on along the minus strand of NZ_JBLEBI010000153.1, from coordinate 12,890 downwards.
GAGTCAAGGCGTCGTGCACGCCTGCCCGTAAGTGATTGAATGCCATCGCGGCCGGCGGCGCCTTCCAGGAGCAGCAGGCCGAGGTGCCCGAAGGGCGACCGCTCGATAGCAAGGTGCTGGAGGATCCGTGGACCTGTCCCTGTCGACCCGTACCGTCGGCGATCGTACGGTCGTCGAGGTCGGTGGCGAAATCGACGTATATACCGCGCCCAAGCTGCGCGAGCAGCTGGTCGAGCTGGTGAACGACGGGAATTTCCACCTCGTCGTCGACATGGAGGGCGTGGACTTCCTCGACTCCACCGGGCTCGGCGTTCTGGTCGGTGGCCTGAAGCGAGTGCGTGCCCACGAGGGCTCGCTGCGCCTGGTCTGCAACCAGGAGCGCATTCTCAAGATCTTCCGCATCACCGGTCTCACCAAGGTGTTCCCGATCCACACCTCGGTCGAGGAAGCGGTGGCGGCCACCGACTGACCCTGTCACCGGCCCGCTGCGGGGCCGCCGGCCGACGCCGGGTCACCGGTCCTCCCGGACCGGTGACCGGTCCGGGCGTCGCCGGCCGGTGCCCGACCGGGGTCCGTTGCGCCCGGGCTGCATCCGGGTATCGAAGTTCATGACGGGGCGGGTCCTCGGCGGCCCGCTCCGACCGCACGCCCGTGAGTTGCGAGGGGGATGCATGGCCACCGTTGAACTCCGCTTCAGCGCGCTGCCCGAGCACGTCCGGACCGCCCGGCTGGTGGCGGCAGCGGTGGCGCGCAGGGCCGGAGTGGACGAGGCCGTACTGGACGAGGTCCGGCTCGCCGTCGGCGAAGCCTGCTCCCGTGCCGTCGGGCTGCACCAGAGCAGCGGCATCACGGCACCCGTGAAGGTCGCGTTGATCGAGGAGGAGAAACAGTTCTCCATCGAGGTCGGCGACGAGGCCCCGCACGCGACCCACGGCGGCGACACGCCCGGCGGTGCAGCGGACGGTGACGCGGATGTCGAGGAGGACGAGATGGGGCTCGCGGTGATCAGCGGCCTCGTCGACGACGTGGAGGTCACCACCGGGCAGCACGGCGGTCTGATCCGGATGAGGTGGCAGACCACCCCGTCGGCGACGGCGCTCCTCTGAAGCAACCGCGCGATCTTGCAAGGGCCCTGCTCAGCAGGGCCCTTCTCGTATTTTGCGGCACCGCGCCGAATTCGTGAACCAATTCACGATCAATACCCCGATAATTTGATCAAGCGCCAATGCGGCCGTCAATGGTTTTGGGGCGTTACCTCTTTCGGGTTCCGTGGCGTGACCTCGATCATTTGCTGAAGAGCACAAGAAGGCCAATTCCGTTTACCGTGCTCTGTTTAGATCACTCGGGGGTACCTAGAATCCGTCCACATCTTGAGCTCAGCCCAAGCGTCAAGGAGGACGAATGGCGGGGCTTTCTACCCCCTATCAGCTGGACCACCCCACTTCCCTCGCGGCAGCGGTCCTGACCGACGACAACCGGATCATCGTGGCAGTCATCGCGGCGGTCGCTCTCGCCGCGTTGGTGGTCGCGGGGATCCTGGTGCGCCAGGTGCTCGCCGCGGGCGAGGGAACCGACAGCATGAAGAAGATCGCCGAGGCGGTCCAGGAGGGCGCCAAGGCGTATCTCGCCCGGCAGTTGCGCACGCTCGCCGTATTCGCCGTCGTCGTGTTCTTCCTGCTCATGCTGCTGCCCGCGGACGACTGGAGTCAGCGTGCCGGACGATCGGTGTTCTTCCTGATCGGTGCGGCCTTCTCGGCGGCCACCGGTTATATCGGCATGTGGCTCGCCGTGCGCAGCAATGTGCGGGTCGCCGCCGCGGCCCGGGAGGCCACCCCGGCCGAGGGTGAACCCGAAAAGGATCTCACCACCGTCTCGCACACCGCGATGAAGATCGCATTTCGCACGGGCGGCGTCGTCGGCATGTTCACGGTGGGGCTCGGCCTGCTGGGCGCCTCCTGTGTGGTGCTGGTGTACGCGGCCAACGCGCCGAAGGTGCTGGAGGGCTTCGGCCTCGGCGCCGCCCTGATCGCGATGTTCATGCGTGTGGGCGGCGGCATCTTCACCAAGGCCGCCGACGTCGGCGCCGACCTGGTCGGCAAGGTCGAGCAGGGCATTCCGGAGGACGATCCGCGCAATGCCGCGACCATCGCCGACAACGTGGGCGACAACGTCGGCGACTGCGCGGGCATGGCGGCCGACCTCTTCGAGTCGTACGCCGTCACCCTGGTGGCCGCGCTGATCCTCGGCAAGGCAGCCTTCGGCGACTCCGGACTCGCCTTCCCGCTGCTGGTGCCCGCCATCGGGGTGATCACCGCGATGATCGGCATCTTCGCGGTCGCCCCCCGGCGCGCCGACCGCAGCGGCATGACCGCGATCAACCGGGGCTTCTTCATCTCCGCGGTGATCTCCCTCGCGCTGGTCGCGGTCGCGGTCTTCGTCTACCTGCCGTCGAAGTACTCGGCCCTCAAGGGCGTCACGGACGCGGCGATCAAGGGCAAGGACGGCGACCCGCGGATCCTCGCCCTGGTGGCGGTGGCGATCGGCATCCTGCTCGCCGCGGTCATCCAGCAGCTGACCGGCTACTTCACCGAGACCAACCGGCGCCCGGTCCGGGACATCGGCAAGACCTCCCTCACGGGTCCGGCCACCGTCGTCCTCTCCGGCATCTCGGTCGGCCTGGAGTCCGCCGTCTACACCGCGCTGCTCATCGGGCTCGGCGTGTACGGCGCGTTCCTGCTCGGCGGCACGTCGATCATGCTCGCGCTGTTCGCGGTCGCGCTCGCCGGCACCGGCCTGCTCACCACGGTCGGTGTGATCGTCGCCATGGACACCTTCGGGCCGGTCTCCGACAACGCGCAGGGCATCGCCGAGATGTCCGGCGACGTCGAGGGCGCGGGCGCGCAGGTGCTCACCAACCTGGACGCGGTCGGCAACACCACCAAGGCCATCACCAAGGGCATCGCCATCGCCACCGCCGTCCTCGCTGCGTCGGCGCTGTTCGGGTCGTACCGCGACGCGATCACCACCAACGTGCACGACGTCGGGGTGAAGCTCACCGGGCCGGGCGCGCCGCTGAGCCTGTCCCTGGACATCTCGCAGCCCAGCAACCTCGTCGGCCTCATCATGGGCGCCGCGGTCGTCTTCCTCTTCTCCGGCCTGGCCATCAACGCCGTGTCGCGTTCGGCCGGTTCGGTGGTGTTCGAGGTGCGGCGGCAGTTCCGCGAGAAGCCCGGGATCATGGACTACAGCGAGAAGCCCGAGTACGGCAAGGTCGTCGACATCTGCACCAAGGACGCGCTGCGGGAGCTGGCCACGCCCGGTCTGCTCGCCGTCATGGCGCCGATCTTCGTCGGGTTCACGCTCGGCGTCGGCTCGCTCGGCTCCTACCTCGCCGGCGCGATCGGCGCGGGCACGCTGATGGCGGTGTTCCTGGCCAACTCCGGCGGCGCCTGGGACAACGCCAAGAAGCTGGTGGAGGACGGGCACCACGGCGGCAAGGGCAGCGAGGCCCACGCGGCCACGGTGATCGGCGACACGGTCGGGGACCCCTTCAAGGACACGGCCGGCCCGGCGATCAACCCGCTGCTGAAGGTCATGAACCTGGTCTCCCTGCTCATCGCCCCGGCGGTGATCAAGTTCTCCTACGGCGACGACAAGAACATCGGCGTGCGGATCGCCGTCGCGATCCTCGCGTTCCTCGTGATCGCCGGTGCCGTGTACGTCTCCAAGCGGCGCGGAATCGCCGTCGGCGACGACGAGAGCGCCGAGCGGGTGGCCAACTCACCGGATGCGGCGGTGGTTTCGTAGGCCTCCGGAGCGGGCCTGCTCAACGGGCGGGCGGACGGCGCGTGCTGACGCGCCGGCCGCCCGCCCGCGTGTGTGGGCGACACCACGCCGTGAGACGCCTCTCTCGTGGTGTCAAGAGTCACAAACACCGCCTTAGGGGGCGTACGGCATGGGGAGGACGTGTGTTCGCCGTGTAGGGTCCGGGGGCCGAGAGCCATGGAAGGGACCAATCCGGTGAACAAGAAGCTCGCGGCCGCACTGTCCGGCGGTGCGGTACTGGTGGTGGCGCTGTCGGGTTGCAGCAGCAGCGACGGCAGCAAGGGGCCCGACCCCAAGCTGGTCGCCTGGGCCAAGTCGGTGTGCGACGCGGTGCCCGCGCAGGACACCAAGATCAAGGCGGCGAACGCGGCGATCAGCACCACGGCCGCCGACACGGCCAAGCCCGAGACGCTCCGGAAGACCGACTCCCAGGCCTTCCAGGACATGGCCGACGGCTACAAGGCGATAGCCACGGCCATCAAGGACGCGGGTGCGCCCCCCGGGGTCAGCGACGGCGCCAAGCGGCTGCAGGACGTCGTGAAGAGCTTCAACAGCCTCTCCGCCTCCTACGCCGACCTGAAGAAGCAGGTCGACGGGCTGAACACCAAGGACCAGGCGAAGTTCGCCTCCGGGCTGCACGACGTCGCCGTGCAGATGACCGACCTGGAGAAGAAGCACCAGAGCGGCACCGAGGCGCTGAAGAACCTCCAGCAGGGCGAGGTCAAGGACGCCGTCGCCCAGCAGGCCAGCTGCAAGAAGATCGCCTCCTCGGCGTCGCCCTCGGTGACGGCTTCGACGGCGGGCTGACGGCAGGCTGACGACGGGCCGCACGGCCGTGCTGAGGCGGCCACGCGGCCGTCCGAGGCGGGCCCGTGCCGGCCGGCGCCGCAGGCACGCCGGCATGCGCCGCCGCGGGGCCGGAGGCGTCCCGCGCAACGGTGCCGGAGGCACGAGAGGGCGTTGGTGCGCCAGGGGCCGGGCGGTCCGTTCGGCGGCCCCCGGCGGTCTGCCGGTGGGCGTGCTCAGGCCGTCTCGGACGGGTTGCGCGGGACACAATGGGGGCGTGACTGACTCCGGACTCGCCACCCTGCCCGCTTCCGACCGGCCCGACGTCGCCGCGCGCCTGCGGGACGCGCTGCTGGCCGCCTCCTTCACCGCCGACGGGCTGCTCGATCTGCTCGGCGCCCCCGCGTACGCGGCGCTGGCCCGCAGCGAGACCGTGCCCGCCCTCAGGGCCACCCGTGGCGACACGCCGCTGGAGACGCTCGTTCGGCTGTTCCTGCTGCAGCAACCCGTGTCCCACGCGCGCGTGGCGGCCGTCCTGCCGGCCGAGCAGGCCCTGGAGGCCGGGTGGCTCACCCGCGTGGGCGGCGACGAGGTGGCCGCGACCGTGGACGTGCGGCCCTACGGCGGCCCCGGCGGCGAGGACTGGTTCATCGTCTCCGACCTCGGCTGCGCGGTCGGCGGGGCGGGCGGCATCGGACAGCGCGACGAGGGGGTCGTCCTGGGCGTCGGCGGCGCCTCCACCACGCTCGCCGGCATCACCGTGCGCGCCCCCGTCACCGCCGCGCTGGACCTCGGCACCGGCTCCGGCATCCAGGCGCTGCACGCCGCACAGCACGCCACGCGCGTGACGGCGACCGACCTGAACCCGCGCGCGCTGCACATCACCGCGCTCACGCTCGCACTCTCCGGCGCGCCCGCCGCAGACCTGCGCGAGGGCTCGCTGTTCGAGCCGGTCCGGGACGACGAGAGGTTCGACCTGATCGTCTCCAACCCGCCCTTCGTGATCTCGCCCGGTGCCCGCCTCACGTACCGCGACGGCGGCATGGGCGGGGACGATCTGTGCCGCTCGCTCGTTCAGCAGGCGGGGGAACGGCTGAACGAGGGCGGGTTCGCGCAGTTCCTCGCCAACTGGCAGCACGTGGCAGGGGAGGACTGGCAGGACAGACTCAGGTCGTGGGTGCCGCGCGGGTGCGATGCCTGGATCGTGCAGCGCGAGGTGCAGGACGTCACGCAGTACGCCGAGCTGTGGCTGAGGGACGCCGGTGACCATCGCGGTGACCCGGCGGAGTACCAGGCGCGGTACGACGCCTGGCTCGACGAGTTCGAGGCGCGCAAGGTGAGGGCGATCGGCTTCGGCTGGATCACCCTGCGCCGGACGGGCGCCGCCGAACCCGGCATCACCGTGGAGGAGTGGCCGCACCCGGTCGAGCAGCCCCTCGGGGAGACGATCCGGGCGCACTTCGAGCGCCTCGACTATCTCCGGGAGCACGACGACGCGGCGCTCCTGGACAGCCACTTCAGGCTGGCCGGCGAAGTGATGCAGGAGCAGGTCGGGCTGCCCGGCGCCGAGGACCCGGAGCACGTCGTGCTGCGCCAGCACCGCGGCATGCGCCGCGCCACCAAGGTGGACACGGTCGGCGCCGGGTTCGCGGGCGTGTGCGACGGCACGCTGAGCGCGGGCCGCATCCTGGACGCCATCGCCCAGCTCATGGGCGAGGACCCGGTGGTGCTCCGCGACCGGACGCCCGCGCAGATCCGTCTGCTGGTGGAACAGGGCTTCCTGGAGCCGGCGGGCTGAGCTGCGCGGATCGCATCGCGTGCGGTCGTACCCCGGATCCGCGTGCCGGCGTACCGGCGCGCGGATCACCGTCGTAGGCCCAGGACCGCCGTATGCCGTGGATCACCTCGTACGCGCGTCTCTGTTGTCTGCCGGTGATCGCTTGGTGTGCGCGTGCCCGGTCGTAGGCCGGTGATCGCTTGGTGTGCGCGTGCCCGGTCGTAGCCCGGTGATCACCTCGTACGCACGTCCCCCGTCGTAGCCCGGGAATCGTCTAGGAGGGGCCCGTGTCGTCTGCCGGAGAGCGTCTCGTACGACCCGTCACCGTTGTATGCCGTGCGTCACCGTCGCCGCCCTCACGCGCCGCCCGGAGCGGTGACGGGAAAAAGGCCGGAAAAATACCTGGGCCCGACCGGCACCCGCGCTCTGCGCCGACCGTGTCCGGTGCCCCGCGGGCCTTCCGTTCACCCCGCTTTCGCCCGCCCGTCTCCCGCGCGTGCCAGGCTCCCCGGGCTGTGCGGAGGCGGACGGCGCGGAAGGGCGGGCAGGGGATGGAGAGCGGGCCGGCGATCTTCGGGGGAGTGGTGTTCGCCCTGTTCGGAGGCGTTCTCCTGGTCTGGACGGGAACGCGCGTGCGACGCGGCGAGCCGGTGGCCCATGGGGTGGGCCGAGTCGCGTCGGCCACCCTCGCGAGCGTGGCCGGCACCCTCGGGCTGACCCTCGGCGTGTACTTCCTCACCCGCCTCTGACACCGGCGGCCGAAGGGTGCGGCAAGTCCCCCGAGAGTAAGGGGAGCGTCACGCTCCGGACAGGCGCCGAAGGGGGTACCCGGGACTCCGGGCGGCAGGAATGCCGGTAGTCGGGTTACCGTTCGAGTGGCCGTTGCGGGCTTTTCCCGTTTGACACGGGGGCGGGATGTACCGTCACACTCCGCAGCGTCACACGTGCCAGCAGTACGCCGCGACCCCGGGACCAAGGCCTGGGGAGGCCCAAGCGTCGACCGGAGAGAAGAGCGAAGTTGTCCCCGACCAGCGAGACCGCACAGGGCGGCCGCCGACTCGTCATCGTCGAGTCGCCTGCCAAGGCGAAGACGATCAAGGGCTACCTCGGCCCCGGCTACGTCGTCGAAGCGAGCGTCGGGCACATCCGTGACCTTCCCAACGGCGCCGCGGAGGTGCCCGAGAAGTACACCGGCGAGGTCCGCCGCCTCGGCGTGGACGTCGAACACGACTTCCAGCCGATCTATGTGGTCAACGCCGACAAGAAGGCGCAGGTCAAGAAGCTCAAGGATCTGCTGAAGGACTCCGACGAGCTGTTCCTCGCCACCGACGAGGACCGGGAGGGCGAGGCGATCGCCTGGCACCTCCAGGAGGTCCTCAAGCCGAAGATCCCCGTCAAGCGGATGGTCTTCCACGAGATCACCAAGGACGCGATCCGCGAGGCCGTCGCCAACCCGCGCCAGCTCAACCAGAAGCTGGTCGACGCCCAGGAGACCCGCCGCATCCTCGACCGCCTCTACGGCTACGAGGTCTCCCCGGTGCTGTGGAAGAAGGTCATGCCCCGGCTGTCGGCCGGCCGCGTGCAGTCCGTCGCCACGCGACTCGTGGTGGAGCGGGAACGCGAGCGCATGGCGTTCCGTTCCGCCGAGTACTGGGACCTGACCGGCACCTTCGCGACCGGCCGCGCAGGAGACCCGTCGGACCCGTCGTCGCTGGTCGCCCGCCTGCAGACGGTCGACGGCAGGCGGGTCGCGCAGGGTCGCGACTTCGACTCCCTGGGGCAGCTCAAGAGCGAAAACACCCTCCATCTCGACGAGGCGACCGCCCGCGCTCTCGCCGCCGCCCTGGAGAACACCCGCTTCTCCGTGCGCTCCGTCGAGTCCAAGCCGTACCGCCGCTCGCCGTACGCCCCGTTCCGTACGACGACGCTGCAGCAGGAGGCCAGCCGCAAGCTCGGCTTCGGCGCGAAGGCCACGATGCAGATCGCCCAGAAGCTGTACGAGAACGGCTACATCACGTACATGCGTACGGACTCCACGACGCTGAGCGAGACCGCGATCACGGCCGCCCGCGCCCAGGTCACCCAGCTGTACGGCGCCGACTACCTGCCCCCGCAGCCGCGCACCTACGCCGCCAAGGTCAAGAACGCGCAGGAGGCCCACGAGGCGATCCGTCCCTCGGGTGATCGTTTCCGCACGCCCGCGGAGACCGGTCTGACCGGTGATCAGTTCAAGCTCTACGAGCTGATCTGGAAGCGGACCGTCGCCTCCCAGATGAAGGACGCGACCGGCAACTCGGTCACCGTGCGGATCGGCGGCACCGCCGCCGACGGGCGGGACGTGGAGTTCAGCGCCTCGGGCAAGACGATCACCTTCCACGGCTTCCTGAAGGCCTATGTCGAGGGCGCCGACGACCCGAACGCCGAGCTGGACGACCGCGAGCGCCGGCTCCCGCAGGTCGCCGAGGGCGACGCGCTGTCGGCCGAGGAGATCACGGTCGACGGCCACGCCACCAAGCCCCCGGCCCGCTACACCGAGGCCTCCCTGGTCAAGGAGCTGGAAGAGCGCGAGATCGGCCGCCCGTCGACGTACGCGTCGATCATCGGCACGATCCTCGACCGCGGCTACGTCTTCAAGAAGGGCACGGCCCTGGTGCCGTCCTTCCTGTCCTTCGCCGTCGTGAACCTGCTGGAGAAGCACTTCGGCCGGCTCGTCGACTACGACTTCACGGCCAGGATGGAGGACGACCTCGACCGCATCGCGGCCGGTGAGGCGCAGGCCGTGCCGTGGCTGAAGCGCTTCTACTTCGGCGAGGCAAATGGCACCGGCGGCGCGGCCGACGCGGGCAACGGCGACGGGGACCACCTCGGCGGCCTCAAGGAACTGGTCACCGACCTGGGGGCGATCGACGCGCGCGAGGTGTCGTCGTTCCCTGTGGGCAACGGCATCGTGCTGCGCGTGGGCCGCTACGGGCCGTACATCGAGCGCGGCGAGAAGGACACCGAGCAGCACCAGCGCGCCGACATCCCGGACGACCTGGCGCCGGACGAGCTGACCGTCGAGCTCGCCGAGGAGCTGCTGGCCAAGCCCAGCGGCGACTTCGAGCTGGGCACCGACCCGGAGACGGGCCACCAGATCGTCGCCAAGGCCGGCCGCTACGGCCCGTACGTGACGGAGATCCTCCCCGAGGGCACCCCGAAGACGGGCAAGAACGCGGTCAAGCCGCGCACCGCCTCGCTCTTCAAGTCGATGTCGCTCGACACGGTGACCCTGGAGGACGCGCTGAAGCTGATGTCGCTGCCGCGTGTCGTCGGCACCGACGCCGAGGGCCAGGAGATCACCGCGCAGAACGGCCGCTACGGCCCGTACCTGAAGAAGGGCACGGACTCGCGCTCGCTGCAGACCGAGGAGCAGCTCTTCACGATCACCCTCGAAGAGGCGCTGGCGATCTACGCCCAGCCCAAGCAGCGCGGCCGGGCCGCCGCCAAGCCGCCACTCAAGGAGCTGGGCGAGGACCCTGTCTCCGGCAAGCCGGTCGTGGTCAAGGACGGACGCTTCGGCCCGTACGTCACCGACGGCGAGACCAACGCGACCCTGCGCTCCGGCGACAGCGTCGAGACGATCACGCCGGAGCGCGGCTTCGAGTTGCTCGCCGAGAAGCGCGCGAAGGGGCCCGCCAAGAAGACCGTGAAGAAGGCGGCGGCCAAGAAGACCGCCCCGGCCAAGAAGACCGCCGCCAAGAAGACGGCGGCGAAGAAGACGACGGCGGCGGCGAAGAAGACGACCGCGGCCGCGAAGAAGACCACGGCGAAGAAGACGACCGCCAAGAAGGCCACGGCCTCGAAGGCGAACGCCTCCGGCGCGGAGGACTGACCCCTCTTCGCTCGCCTGTTCGGCTTCGCCGAGCACACGCTCCGGCATCACTTTGGTGTCGGGGCGTGCGCATGCCAGGACGGCGAGGTGTGGTGTCGGTGGCTGCGGATAGTCTGAACGCATGACGCGAGCCGAGCAGCCAACGGCCCACACCACAGCACCGGACGACGCCCTGGTCGCGGACTCCCGCGAGCGCGCCGTCCGTTCCCTGCTGCGCCGACCGCAGCTGAGGCGCCTGTGGAGCGCGCAGCTGGTGAGCGGTGTCGGCGACACCCTCGCCCTTCTCGTCCTGGTCCTCCTCGCCCTCCAGGCCGCGATCGCCCAGGGGGCGTTCGGCGGTGGCTACCGGGGCGTGGCGTTCGCAGTGGCGACAGTCTTCGCGGCGCGCGTGCTCGCGGCGCTGCTCTTCGGCGCGGTCCTCCTGGGACCGCTGACCACGCTCACCGCCCAGGAGGGTCCGCTCGACCGCCGCTGGACCATGGTCGGCGCCGACGGCCTGCGCGCCGCGCTGCTGATCGTCGCGCCCCTGTGGATCGACTGGACACCGGGCAACGCGCTCGCCGCGCTGCTCGTCACCGCCTTCGTCACGGGCGTCGCCGAGCGGCTGTGGACCGTGTGCGGGGAGAGCGCCGCCCCGGCCCTGCTGCCCGCCCCGCCCCCGGAGGGCGCCTCCGTACGGCCGCTGCCGGACCACATGGACGCCCTGCGCCGCCTCGCGCTGCGCACCGGCTTCCTGGCGGTGCCGCTGGCCGCCGCCGCACTTGTGGTCGCCGCGCTGCTCAACAACCTGCTGGGCACCGGCGTCGCCTGGTTCGACCAGCACCACGCGGCCCTCGGGGCGTATGTGGCGGCCGGCCTGTTCGCCGCCTCCCTGTCCGTGCTGACCTTCCTCGAACTGCCCGACACGCGCACCCCGCGCGCGCGGTCCCCACTGGAGGGACTGCGCCGCCCGCGCACCGGAGCGGGCGTCGACAAGGGCCGTACGGGCGCGATCCCGCTGCTCGTGCCGGCCTGCGCCGCCGTCGCCGGCGCCATCGCGGCCGCCGTCTCGGTGTGCGTGCTGCACGCCACCGACCTGGGCGGCGGCCCGGCCCTGTACGGCCTGCTGGTGCTGGGCCTGACCGGCGGCGTCGCCGTCGGCATCCGCACGGCGCCCGTGCTGCTGCCCTCCCTCTCCCGCCGCCGGCTGCTCGCCCTCGCGATCGCCTTCACCGGCATCGCCCTGCTGGCCGCCGGGCTGGTCCCGGACGTCACCACCGTGCTCCTGATCGTCACACTGGCCGGCCTCGGCGCGGGCGTGGCGGCCAACACCGGGCACGCTCTGCTCGACCAGGAGACCGAGGACTACCGCCGGGCCCGCACCACCGAGCACCTGCACGCCGTGGTCCGCGTCTTCGTAGCGCTCGGCGCGGTGGTCGCGCCGGTGGTCGCGGGACTCATCGGCCGGCACCGGCTGGAGAACGGCCGGTTCGTGTTCGCGCACGGCGGCGCGTCCTTCACGCTGATGCTCGTCGGCGCGCTGCTCCTGCCCGTGGCCGCGCTGGTGCTCGCCAAGGTCGACGACCGTTCCGGCATCCCGCTGCGCCAGGACCTCAGGGACGCGCTGCTCGGCGGCGACGACCCGGTCGAGGCGCCGGCGCCGAACGGGTTCTTCATCGCCCTCGAGGGCGGCGACGGCGCCGGCAAGTCCACCCAGGCCGAGGCCCTCGCCGAGTGGATCCGCGCCAAGGGGCACGAGGTCGTGCTCACCCGCGAGCCGGGTGCCACGCCCGTGGGCAAGCGGCTGCGCTCGATCCTGCTCGACGTGTCCTCGGCGGGCCTGTCGCACCGCGCGGAGGCGCTGCTGTACGCCGCCGACCGGGCCGAGCACGTCGACACCGTCGTACGGCCCGCCCTGGAGCGCGGCGCTGTGGTGATCTCCGACCGCTACATCGACTCCTCCGTCGCCTACCAGGGCGCCGGGCGCGACCTGTCCCCGACCGAGATCGCCCGCATCAACCGCTGGGCCACCAACGGGCTGGTCCCGCACCTCACCGTGCTGCTGGACGTCTCCCCGGAGGCCGCCCGCGAACGGTTCACCGAGGCGCCGGACCGGCTGGAGTCGGAGCCGGCGGAGTTCCACGCGCGCGTGCGGTCCGGCTTCCTCACACTGGCCGCCGCCGACCCCGGCCGCTATCTGGTCGTGGACGCCGGGCAGGAGCCCGAGGCCGTCACCACCGTGATCCGGCACCGGCTGGACACCGTGCTGCCGCTGTCCGAGGCCGAGATCAAGGCCCGGGAGGAGGCGCGGAAGAAGGCCGAGGAGGAGGCCCGCCGCAAGGCGGAGGAGGAGGCCGCGCGCAAGGCCGAGGAGGAGCGCCTGGAGCGGGAGCGCCAGGAGGAGCTGGCCCGGCTGCGTGCCGAGGAGGAGGAGCGCAAGCGCCGCGAGCTGGAGGAGGCGCAGCGCCGCGAGGCCGAACGGCAGGCGGAGGAGGCCCGGCGGCGGGCCGCGGAAGCCGCCCGGCGCGCGGAGGAGGAGCGGCAGCGGCTCCTCGCCGAGGAGAAGGCCCGCGCCGAGGAGGAGGCCCGCCGCAGGGCCGAGGAGGAGCGGCGCCGGAAGCTGGCCGAGGAGGAGGCCCGGCTGCGCGCCGA
>NZ_JBLEBI010000152.1:0-17039 GCF_047340315.1 Streptomyces sp. AF1A | reverse complement strand
CCCCACAGGGCGCCCAGGAGGAGGGCCAGGGCGAGGCGGGCGTGCAGGGCGATGCTCGCGCCGAAGGCGTCGAAGCCGAGGACGGAGAGGGAGGCGGACACGGAGACGTTCGTCAGCCAGGCCAGGAGGGGCAGGGCGAGGGCGGTCGCCACGCCCAGCCGCAGGGCGCACTGGCCGGCGAGGGCGAGGGCGCTGCCGGTGGGCCGTACCGGGGTCCGTGCCGCCGTCAGGACGCCGGCCAGCAGCATCAGGAGTGCGGCCGCCACGACCAGCAGCCACACCCGTCCGTCCAGATCGGCCAGCCTGCCCACGGTCACGGGCTGGTCGGACCGTGCGCCGAGCAACTGGTCCAGGGGGTGCGGGAGCAGCCTGCCGAGTTCGCCCGTGGCCCTGCCGTCCCAGGGGACGAACAGTCCGAGGGGTATGCCGAGCCAGACCCCGTTCGGCGCGCCGAGCAGGGCCGCGCCGGCGATCCGCCGGGGGTGGTCGTCGCCGACCGCCGCGTAGCCCGCCGCCGCGAGCCCGGCCACCACGGCCAGCAGCAGTGCGGTGACCAGCGCCGAGACCGCCGGCCGCACCACCCGGTGCACGGCGCTCCAGCCGGGCGGCAGGGGGGTGCGACGCGAGGCGAGCAGCGCGATCAGCAGGATTCCGGCGCACCAGCCGAGCCCGCCGAGGAGTGTGGCGGAGGTGTCCACGGTGAAGCCGACCGCGGCCTTGGCGTGGATCAGATGGCCGATCCGGTCCGGCAGCAGGCCGCTCACGTCCCCGAGGCCGGGAATGCTCAGCCCGCCGCCCTTGCCGCCCCCGCCCGGCAGCCTGTCGAGGCCGAGGGAGCCGCCGTCGATGGTGATGACGTCGTGGCCGGCCCAGGCGAGACCTCCCAGCATCGCCACGAAGAGCACGAGCACCGCGCCCGCGCGGGCGAGGAGTTCGCCGGGTGCGACCACAACTCCGGCCGCGCGCAGGGACCGTAGGAAGAACCACGACAGCAGCAGCGCACCGACGAGGCTCACCCCGAGTGGCGTGAACTCGATGGCGGTGTGGGCCTGCGCGCCGGTCAGCCCGAAGGCGGACACGTCGCCCGACGGGGACACGGAACCGCCCGCCGCGAGCGCCACAACGGCCGCCGTCATGGGGCCCAGTGAGCCCGCGGCATCGGCCCGGAGCAGGTGCAGGCCGAGCGCGGCCGTGCCGGCCATCCCGATCAACGCCCAGCTCACCGCGGCGATCGCGGACAGCAGGATGTCGGGCCAGGGCAGTGTCCTGCCGTGCCGCTCGGTACCGGCGCCCGTGACAGAGCTCATGGCAGACCCCCCGATCCGCGGCGCGGCACCGCAGCCGCGCTCGTCCCCCTCGCGGGGTTTACCACTCTCCGGCCCGGTTTCAACCCCGTCAACGGCGCGAGTCGAAGCGCGTGAGGGCGTTCGCGGCAAGGCCCGGGTTTCGGTCAGAGGGCCGCGCCTGAAATAGTTCCCCACGATGTTCGACATCCCTAGACTCCCTGTGACGGGGGTAATTCGGGGGACAACTCAGTGGGGCATGGAGTGCCGGAACTCGTACTGGAATCAAACGGACGTACCTGGACGCTCGATCCGTCCAGGCATTACACCCTCGGCCGCGATCCGCAGGGTGACATCGTCTTCGACGACGCCAGGGTCTCCTGGCGACACGCCACGGTCAGCTTCAACGGCCGCAGTTGGGTCATCGAGGACCACGGCAGCACCAACGGCACCTTCGTGCAGGGCCGTCGGGTCCAGCAGTCGGAGATCGGTCCGGGCACGTCGCTGCACCTCGGCAACGCGACGGACGGGCCGCGGCTGAACCTCTCGCCGGCCGCGGCGAACCAGCCGCAGTCGGCGCCGTACGCCGCGCAGGGAGCCGGCGCGCCCGGCTGGGCCCAGCAGGCCCCGCAGCAGGCGGCCGCGCAACCGCCGCAGCAGGCGGTGCCGCACCAGCAGGTCCCGCAGGCCGGCCGGCAACAGCCGCAGCAGACCCCCGCGTTCCCGCAGCAGCAGGCGGGCCCGGCCGATCAGTACGTGCAGAGGACACCCGGTGGCGCGGCGGGGGCGCCGCCGGTCTACGGCGACCGCAGCCCGACCACGTTCCACCAGTTCTCGCTCGACCGCGTGATGCGGATCGGCCGTGCCCTGGAGAACGACCTGGTCGTCTCCGACCTGCAGGTCTCCCGGCACCACGCGGAGTTCCACGCGACGCCGGACGGCCGCATGGAGATCCGCGACCTCGGCTCGCACAACGGCACGTACGTCAACGGCCAGCCGATCCCCAAGGGCGGCTCGGTGCAGCTCGGCCCGGCCGACATCGTCGGTGTCGGCCACTCCACCTTCCGGATCGTCGGCGACCGGCTCGAGGAGTTCGTCGACACCGGTGAGGTCTCCTTCTCCGCACGCCATCTGACGGTCACCGTCGACGGCGGGAAGCAGATCCTGAAGGACGTCTCCTTCGGCGTCCCGGAGAAGTCCCTGATCGCGGTCATCGGCCCGTCCGGCTCCGGCAAGTCGACGCTGCTGAAGGCGCTCACCGGCTACCGGCCGGCCAACGAGGGCGAGGTGCTCTACGACAACCGCAACCTGTACAAGCAGTTCGCGGAGCTGCGCCAGCGCATAGGCCTGGTCCCGCAGGACGACATCCTGCACAAGGAGCTGAGCGTCAAGAAGGCGCTGAAGTACGCGGCCAAGCTGCGCTTCCCGGCCGACACCACCGCGCAGGAGCGCGACGCCCGCATCGACGAGGTGCTGCGCGAGCTGAAGCTGGACGTCCACAAGGACAAGAAGGTCACGTCCCTGTCCGGCGGCCAGCGCAAGCGTGTCTCGGTGGCCCTGGAACTGCTCACCAAGCCGTCGCTGATCTTCCTGGACGAGCCGACGTCCGGTCTCGACCCGGGCATGGACCGCGATGTCATGCAGCTGCTGCGCGGCCTCGCCGACGACGGCCGCACGGTCCTGGTCGTCACCCACTCGGTGGCCGAGCTGGCCCTGTGCGACAAGCTGCTGGTGATGGCGCCGGGCGGCTCGGTGGCCTACTTCGGTCCGCCGGAGGAGGCGCTGAACTTCTTCGGCTACGACAGCTGGGCCGACGTCTTCTCCGCCTTCGAGAACTACCGCGACTACGACTGGGCGGGCCGCTGGAAGGGCTCGCAGCACTACCAGATGTACGCCGCGGACGTGGACGCGGTCGCCCCGCAGGCCGTACACATGCCTCCGCCGCAGGCGATGAAGCCGCCCAAGCCTCAGAGCTGGGGGTCACAGCTGATGACCCTGGTGCGCCGCTATGTGTCGGTCATCGTCTCCGACAAGGGGTTCCTGGCGCTGACGGTGATCCTGCCGGCCGTGATCGGCGCGGTCAGCCTGCTGATCGACCACAAGCACGGCCTGCTGGTGAACCCGGTCAACCCCAGGACCGGCCTGCACATCCCGAACGGCACGGCCACCACCGTGCTGCTGATCCTCGCCGTCGGCGCGTGCTTCTCCGGCGCCGCCAACTCCGTGCGCGAGCTGATCAAGGAACGGGTGATCTACGAGCGGGAGCGCGCGACCGGCCTGTCCCGGTCGGCGTACCTGATGTCGAAGGTGGTCGTGCTCGGCGCGGTCACCGTGCTGCAGGGCCTGATGGTCGGCCTGATCGGCTTCTCCAGCCGCGAGATCCCCGACCGGGGTGTCGTGCTGGGCGGCTCGACCCTGCTCGAGCTGTGCGTGCCGGTCATGGCGCTCGGCTTCACCTCGATGATGGTCGGCCTGGTGATCTCCTCGCTGGTGAAGACCGCCGAGAAGACCATGCCGCTGCTGGTGATGTTCGCGATCATCCAGGTCGTGTTCACCGGCTGCCTGTTCACCCTGCACGGCACGCTCGGCGTCAACGAGTTCTCGTATCTGATGCCGTCGCGCTGGGCGGTGGGCGCGGCCGGCGCCACGCTGGACTTCAACAACATCGCCCCGAACACCGACGATCCGACCAACACCGACCCGCTGTGGAACCACACGGGCGGGGCCTGGACGCTGGACATGATCGCGCTGATCGCGCTCGGAGTGGTCTGCGGCTTCCTGGTGGCTCGCTTCCTGCGCCGCCACGAGCCGGAGGTCATGCGCAAGTGACCGTGACGCACGGCACACCGCGCCCGTAGGCACGGCGAAGGGCGGCACCCTCGACGGGGTGCCGCCCTTCCGCGTCGTCAGAGGTCCGCGCCGACCTCAGTACGCGCTGTTGACGTTGTCCATCGAGCCGTACCGGTGTGCCGCGTAGTTGCAGGCGGCCGTGATGTTGGCGACCGGGTCGTAGATGTTCCACGAGGTGCCGTTCACGTGGTACGCGCGGAAGGTCGGGTCGATGACCTGGAGCAGGCCCTTGGAGGGGATGCCGTTCTGGGCGTTGATGTCCCAGTTGTTGATGGCCATCGGGTTGCCCGAGGACTCCCGGATGATGTTGCGGTAGATGCCGCTGTAGGAGCCCGGGATGTTGTTCTGCCTCATGATGTCCAGCGAGTGCCGGATCCAGCCGTCGAGGTTGTTCGCGTAGGTCTTCGCGGCGACCGGCTGCACGTCGATGCGCTGCGCCGAGCGGCTCGCGGCCTCCTGGGCGCGCTGCTGCGCGGCCTTCTTGGCGGCGGCGTCGGCGGCGGCCTTCTTCGCGGCGGCCTCGGCGCGCTGCTGGGCGGCGGCCGCGTCCTGGGCCTTCTTCTGCGCCGCGAGCGCGTCGAGCTTGACGGTCCGCGTGGCGAGCTGGTCGGTGACCGTACCCTTGACGTGCTGCAGCGCGGCGGTGCCGGCGACCTGGGCGGTCGCGGCCGGGGCGCCGGTGGTGACGGTCTCGGCGTTGCCGGGGACCGCCGAGAGGGCGACGGCGGCGGTGCCGAGCGCGGCGACGCCGGCGACGGCGATCTTGTGCTGCCTGGTCACGGGGCGACGATGAGCGCGTATGGCCTTATGAGCACGGTCGAGGATGTTCTTGGGCATGGCTGAATGGACCTCTTCGATAGCGCGGAGGTCGCTCCTGCGTTCCGCCGGGGGAATCGGCTCCTCCCGCACGAACGCCGTGGGGGTACGGCCCACGGCGTTGAGCGACGGGAATAATTCTTAGCGGCCGCAAAATGCCCAGGCAAAGGTGTGACGTACTATCCCGGGTAGTGGATCAGGGAGTGACAAAACGGGACAGACGGGGCCGTCTGTCCCGTTCATGTGCGGGCGCTTTATCTCCTATGCGCTTTCGTACGTGATCTGGGCCCTATGCGCGGGCTCACATCGGAGGGGCGGAGGTCTCACCGCGCGTTGCCCCTGCAACGCGCTCAGTGAGGCCCCTCGTCCGGCAGGATGAGATGGACGTCGCCGAACTCGTGCCAGAGGTAGAGCCCGCGCAGCGCCTCCTCGTAGGCACGGTCGACCGCGGCCCGCCCGGCGACCGCCTCGAGCATCAGCAGATGCGAGGCCCTCGGCTCGTGCAGCCCGGTCAGCAGCCCGTCCACCACCCGCACCCCGCGCTCGGGCGTGACCACCAGATCCGTCCACCCCTCGGCCGCCCGCACCACGCCGTCCGGCCCCGCGGCCGACTCCACGGCCCGCACGGCCGTCGTACCGACCGCGATCACGCGCCCGTCGCCGGCCACGACCGCGTTGATCAACCGTGCCGAGCCCTCCGGCACCGCGAACCGCTCCGGATACGGCGGCTCGTGCGCCTCCGCCGACGCCACCCCCGTGTGCAGCGCCACCGGCGCGAACAGCACCCCCCGGCTCACCAGCTCCGCCACCAGCCGCGCCGTGAAGGGCCGCGCCGCGCTCGGCATCTCCGCACTGCCCGACCCGTCCGGCGAGGGCAGCGCGAACACCGTCTGGTACACGGACAGCGGCTGGTCGCGCTCCGTATAGGAGTAGCGAATGGGCCGCCCGTGCTCCCACAGCAGCTCCAGGACCGGTACCCCGGCCCGCGCCCACCACAGCCGCTGCCCGCGCTCGCTCAGCGGCTCCTCCAGCACCAGCCGCGCCCCGCCCGGCAACCGCACCTTTGTCCCCGCGCACGTGCCCGTACGCGCGCGCGTGGTACCGCGTCCGTCCGGCTCCCGCAGCTCCACCGCCCAGCGTCCGTCGTCCCCGTGCGTGGAGAAGTGCACCACCACGCGCGCGTGATCGATCCGCCCGTCCACCGCCGCGGCCAGCGTGCGCGAGGTGTTCACCACCAGCAGGTCCCCGGCCCGCAGCAACCGCGGCAGCTCCCGGAACGCGTGGTGCGCCACCTCGGTGCCGCGCGACACCAGCAGCCGTACGGCGTCCCGCTCCAGCCCCGGACCCCGCTGCTCGGCCGGCACGCGCGCGGACAGCTCCTCGGGCACCCGTACGACCGTCCTCATCGCCCCTCCACCAGAGCCGGCGCCGCATACCGGCCACTGGGCGGCCGCTCGTCCAGCAGCCGCAGGAACGCCGGCACGACCGTGGCGGGAGCAGGGCGCGGATCGTCATCCTCCGGCACGGCCGCCGCGTACAGGTCGGTCGCCATGTCACCGGGGTCCACCGCCCACACCCGCAGCCCCGGCTCCTCCACCGCCAGCACCGCCGCGAGCTGGTCCAGGGCGGCCTTCGAGGCCCCGTAGCCGCCCCAGGTCCCGTACGCCTCGGCCGCCGCGTCCGAGCTGACCGCGATCACCGCGCCCGCCGCCGACGCCCGCAGCGGCTCCAGCGCCTCCTGCACCAGGCCCAGCGCGGCCGTCACGTTCACCTCCAGCGCCCGCCGCAGCCCCTCCAGGGGCAGCTCCGCCAGCCGCACCAGCGGCTCGGCGCCCAGCGCGCTGGCGTTGCTCACCAGCAGGTCGACCCCGCCCAGGCCCCGCGCGGCGGCCACCAGCTCGGCCCGGTGCCCGGCGTCCGTGACGTCCCCGGGCAGCGCCGCCACCCGGGTGCCGCCGTGCGCGGCGACGGACTCGGCGGCCTCCTTGAGGGCCCGACCTGTCCGCGCGTCGAGCACCAGGTCCCAGCCGCGCGCGGCCAGAGCCTCGGCGAGCGCCCGCCCCAGCCCCTTCGAGGCCCCCGTGATGATCGCTACCGGCATGACTACCGTCCCCTCGTCGCTCACCGCCCCCCACGGGCGGACGGGATCAACGTAGGAACGGCACCCGCCCGGGCACCTCCGGCGCGGGCCGCAGACCGCGGGGGTCCTTCGGCGTACGACGCCCGCCCGGGGCCGCGAGACCTACCCCGCAGGGCCTACGTCGCGAGGCCCGGTCCCAGCCGCCACCGGTCCGATCCGCGCTGTCACACCCCGCCGGTACCGTGAGGACATGAGTCACGGCCCCCGGTCCGGCCTCGCCGCGGTGAGTTCCGCGCTGCTGGCCATGAGCAGGCACCTGGAGGTGCGCGACGTCCTCAAGACGATCGTCGCCTCCGCCCGCGAGCTGCTCGACGCGCAGTACGCCGCCCTCGGCGTCCCCGACGACCACGGCGGCTTCGCCCAGTTCGTGGTGGACGGCGTCAGCGAGGCCCAGTGGAAGGCGATCGGCCCGCTGCCCCGCCAGCACGGCATCCTCGCCGCGATGCTGCGCGAGGCGAAGGCCGAGCGGCTCGCCGATGTGCGCAAGGACCCGCGCTTCGAGGGCTGGCCGTCCGCCCATCCGGACCTGGTCGACTTCCTGGGCCTGCCCATCCGGGACGGCGACGAGGTCATCGGCGCCCTCTTCCTGGCCAACAAGCTCCGCCCCGGGCGGGAACACCCGTGCCCCGCCGGAGCCGACGGGGGCTGCGGCTTCACCGAGGAGGACGAGGAGCTGCTCTCCATCCTCGCCCAGCACGCCGCCATCGCCCTCACCAACGCCCGCCTGTACGAGCGCAGCCGCGAGCTGACCATCGCCGAGGAGCGCTCCCGCCTCGCCCACGAGCTGCACGACGCGGTCAGCCAGAAGCTCTTCTCGCTCCGCCTGACCGCCCAGGCCGCGGCCGCCCTCGTCGACCGCGACCCCGGCCGCGCCAAGGTCGAGCTGCACCAGGTCGCCGCGCTCGCCGCCGAGGCCGCTGACGAGCTGCGCGCGGCCGTCGTGGAGCTGCGGCCCGCGGCCCTGGACGAGGACGGCCTGGTCGCCACCCTGCGCACCCAGACCCAGGTCCTCGACCGCGCCCACACCGCGCGCGTGACCTTCACCAGCAGCGGCTTCCGGGCCCTGCCCGCCGCCCAGGAGGAGGCGATGCTCCGGGTCGCCCAGGAGGCCCTGCACAACGCGCTGCGCCACTCGGACGCCGGCCGTGTCGAGGTGAGCCTGGCGCGGCGCGGCGGCGGCGCCGTGCTCCGCGTCACCGACGACGGCACGGGCTTCGACCCCGAGGCGGTCCGCCGCGCCGGGCGCCATCTGGGCCTGGTCTCCATGCGGGACCGGGCGAGCGGGGTGGGCGGCACGCTGACCGTGGAATCGGCGCCCGGCAAGGGCACCACGATCGAGCTGGAGGTCCCCGGTGGCTGACCCCATCAGAGTGCTGCTCGTCGACGACCACCAGGTCGTCCGCCGGGGCCTGCGCACCTTCCTGGAGGTGCAGGACGACATAGCCGTCGTCGGCGAGGCCGCCGACGGCGCCGACGGTGTCGACCGCGCTGAGGAGCTGCGGCCCGACGTCGTCCTCATGGACGTCAAGATGCCGGGCATGGACGGCATCGACGCCCTGCGCAGGCTCCGCGAGCTCGGCAACCCCGCGCGCGTGCTGATCGTCACCAGCTTCACCGAGCAGCGCACGGTCGTCCCGGCCCTGCGCGCGGGCGCCGCCGGATACGTCTACAAGGACGTGGACCCGGACGCGCTGGCCGGTGCCATCCGGTCCGTGCACGCCGGGCACATCCTGCTCCAGCCGGAGGTCGCGGGCGCCCTGCTCGCCCAGGAGGAGGCAGGCCCCGGCCAGGGCAGGGCGGGTTCGCTCACCGAGCGGGAGCGCGAGGTGCTCGGCCTGATCGCGGACGGCCGCTCCAACCGCGAGATCGCCCGCGCCCTGGTGCTCTCCGAGAAGACCGTCAAGACGCACGTCTCCAACATCCTGATGAAACTGGACCTCGCCGACCGCACCCAGGCCGCCCTGTGGGCCGTACGGCACGGCGTGACCGGCTGAAACGCGCGCCGCGTGAGCCGTCACCCGCGGCAACACGGAGGGTTCCGTTCCGGACTGAGATTCATACCGTCGTGGGAATGTCACCCGGACGGCGCATCCTCCGGCGATCTCCGCCGTTCTCCAGTGCGTGCTGCGGCGAACCGCCGCGGTGAGAAGCCCAGGAGGGGTTGGAAAGTGAAGAACCTGAAGAAGGCAGCGGCCGTGACGATGATGGCCGGTGGCCTGGTGGCCGCCGGCGCCGGTCTGGCCTCCGCCCACGACGGCGCCCAGGCCGCCGGCGCGGCCCATGGCTCCCCGGGCGTCGTCTCGGGCAACGTCGTCCAGGTCCCGGTTCACGTCCCGGTGAACGCGGTCGGCAACAGCGTCAACGTCATCGGCGCGCTGAACCCGGCGTTCGGCAACCTCGGCCTCAACCACTGAGGCAGCGCCGACGACGACCTCAGGCCTCCCGGACGCGACCGGGAGGCCTGTCCGTTTGTCATCCGACTGCCCCGAACGGGCGCTCCCGCCTTGCCCGCCCGTACCTCGCGGACGACTCCCGCGTTGATCCAGGACACGACCCACGGCCGGGTCGGACGAGCACACGCAGGAGGAACCGTCCCATGAACATCGCCAAGAAGGCCGCCGTCGCCGTGACCGTCGCCGGAATCGCCGCGGGCGCGTCGGCCGGTGCCGCCGTCGCCTCTTCGGGTGCCGAGGGCGCGGCCGTGAACTCCCCGGGCCTCGCCTCGGGCAACGTCGTCGAGATCCCGGTTCACGTCCCGGTGAACGTGGTCGGCGACAGCGTCAACGTCATCGGCGCGCTGAACCCGGCGTTCGGCAACCAGGCCGCCGGCAACTGAACCGCCACGGGCTCCTCAGGCACCGACGACCTGAGGAGCCCTCCCGGGTCAGCGCCCCCCGCGCTCCCGCTCCTCCACGATCGAGTTGTACGCCGCCACCTGCGCCCGCCGCGCCGTACGCTCCACCGGCTGCAGCGCCTGCGTCCGCGCGGCCATCTCCGCGGAGCTGACCGCGGCCCCGTGCCCGGTGCCGTGCGCCAGGGAGACCAGCAGCGCGACCCGCCGGGCCAGCTCCAGCACCCGCACCGCACGCGGCGGGTACCCCGGCGCCAGCATCTCCCGCCCGTGCTCGGCCCGCGCCCGGTAGGCGTCGATCGCCGCCTCCGCCACCGGGCCCGACCCCGCGACGTCCAGCTTCGACAGCACCTCCGTCGCCTCCCTGAGGGCCTCCGCCAGCTCCCGCTCCGCCTCGCCCAGCGACGGCACGTCCGCGGGCGGCGCCTCCCGTACCGGCAGCACCCGCCAGACCACCTCGGCGTGCACATCGCCCTCGGGCCCGGCCTCGAGGACCTCCGGCACCAGTCCGAGCGCGGCACCGAAGCAGACCACCGCCTCCTCGGCCTCCAGAGCCCGCGCATTGAAGTCCGCGGGCCCGCTCAGCCCCAGCGGATGCCCCGGCGCCGGCAGCGCCACCCGCAGCCCCGACACCCCCAGGGCCCGCAGCCGCCCCAGCGCGAGCGTGAGCCCGACCTGCGCGGATTCCCCCGGCAGCCCCTCCACGCGATGCACCGTGTCCTCGCCCACGATGGCGTGCACGGCGTCATCCGGAGAGACAAGTCCGGCCAAAAGGGAATTTCCCCAAGCGGCGAGGCGTCCTGAACGCGGTTCCGAGAGCATGCCCCCACCCTAAGGACCGGACCGATGGAATGGACCGGCGCACTCGTGGCGTAGATTTCATAAGGGCTGCGCCCACCGGCGCGGCGGACCGAGCCACAGGCGTACGCACAGCCGAGACCGGCCACACTGCAAGGGGAGACAACGCGCTCATGAGCGATGTTCTGGAGCTTCAGGACGTATCCGTGGTCCGCGAGGGCCGGGCTCTGGTCGACCAGGTCTCCTGGTCGGTGAAGGAGGGCGAGCGCTGGGTCATCCTCGGCCCCAACGGAGCCGGCAAGACCACCCTCCTGAACGTTGCCTCCAGCTACCTCTTCCCCAGCACCGGCACCGCGAGCATCCTCGGCGAGACCCTCGGCAGGCCCGGCACCGACGTCTTCGAGCTGCGCCCGCGCATCGGCGTGGCCGGCATCGCCCTCGCCGAGAAGCTCCCCAAGCGCCAGACCGTCCTCCAGACCGTCCTCACCGCCGCCTACGGCATGACCGCCGGCTGGCAGGAGGAGTACGAGGCGGTCGACGAGCAGCGTGCCCGCGCCTTCCTCGACCGCCTCGGCATGACCGACTTCCTCGACCGGAAGTTCGGCACCCTCTCCGAGGGCGAGCGCAAGCGCACCCTGATCGCCCGCGCGCTGATGACCGACCCCGAGCTGCTCCTGCTCGACGAGCCCGCCGCCGGCCTGGACCTCGGCGGCCGTGAGGACCTGGTCCGCCGCCTCGGCCGGCTCGCCCGCGACCCCATCGCGCCCTCCATGATCATGGTCACGCACCACGTCGAGGAGATCGCCCCCGGCTTCACCCACGTCCTGATGCTCCGTCAGGGCAAGGTCCTCGCCGCCGGCCCCATCGAGCTCGAACTGACCTCGCGCAACCTCTCCCGCTGCTTCGGCCTCCCGCTCGTCGTCGAGCAGGTCGGCGACCGCTGGACCGCGCAGGGCCTGCCCCTGACCTGACCCTTGCGCACTCCCCGCGCACCCTGTCCGCCACCCTGACCCGGCCCTACCATGACCGTGTGAACGACATCGACGCATGGGTGTGGTGGCTCGTCGGCGCGGCGGCGCTCGGAATCCCGCTCGTGGTCACCGCCATGCCGGAGTTCGGCATGCTCGCGGTCGGAGCGGTCGCCGCCGCCGTCGTCGCGGGACTCGGCCTCAACGCCGTGATCCAGGTCCTCACGTTCGTCGTCGTCTCCGTCGCGCTCATCGCCGTCGTCCGCCCCATCGCGGCCCGGCACGGCAGACAGCTGCCTCAACTCGCCACCGGCATCGACGCCCTGAAGGGCAGGCAGGCAGTCGTCCTGGAACGCGTCGACGGCTCCGGCGGACGCATCAAGCTCGCCGGAGAGATCTGGTCGGCCCGCTCCCTCGACACCGGCCGCGCCTACGAAGTGGGCCAGGAGGTGGACGTCGTGGAGATCGAAGGGGCGACCGCCATCGTCATCTGAGGCATCCGGCCCACGAGTTGGGCGACGGTCTGTC
This sequence comes from Streptomyces sp. AF1A, assembly GCF_047340315.1. Classification (NCBI taxonomy): domain Bacteria; kingdom Bacillati; phylum Actinomycetota; class Actinomycetes; order Kitasatosporales; family Streptomycetaceae; genus Streptomyces; species Streptomyces sp. AF1A. The sequence goes on along the minus strand of NZ_JBLEBI010000152.1, from coordinate 4,805 downwards.
AGACTCGACCAGCAAGATCTTCTACAGCCACGAGATCCAACCACGAGATCTGCCGAGGCGCCGAGGCGGAGAGGGGTACGGGGAACACGATGGAACCGGTCATCATCGTCCTGGTCATTCTGGTGGTGTTGGTCTTCATCGCCCTGATCAAGACCATCCAGGTCATCCCACAGGCCAGCGCCGCCATCGTCGAGCGCTTCGGCCGCTACACACGGACCCTGAACGCGGGCCTGAACATCGTGGTCCCGTTCATCGACACCATCCGCAACCGCATCGACCTGCGCGAACAGGTCGTCCCCTTCCCGCCCCAGCCGGTGATCACCCAGGACAACCTGGTCGTCAACATCGACACCGTCATCTACTACCAGGTCACCGACGCCCGCGCCGCCACCTACGAAGTCGCCAGCTACATCCAGGCGATCGAGCAGCTCACCGTCACCACGCTGCGCAACATCATCGGCGGCATGGACCTGGAGCGCACCCTCACCTCCCGCGAGGAGATCAACGCGGCCCTGCGCGGCGTCCTCGACGAGGCCACCGGCAAGTGGGGCATCCGCGTCAACCGCGTCGAGCTGAAGGCCATCGAACCGCCCACCTCCATCCAGGACTCGATGGAGAAGCAGATGCGCGCCGACCGTGACAAGCGCGCCGCGATCCTCACCGCCGAAGGTACGCGCCAGGCCGCCATCCTCACCGCCGAGGGCGAGAAGCAGTCCCAGATCCTGCGCGCCGAGGGTGAGGCCAAGGCCGCCGCCCTGCGCGCCGAGGGCGAGGCCCAGGCCGTCCGCACGGTCTTCGAGGCCATCCACGCCGGCGACCCCGACCAGAAGCTGCTGTCCTACCAGTACCTGCAGATGCTCCCGAAGATCGCCGAGGGCGACGCCAACAAGCTCTGGATCGTGCCCAGCGAGATCGGCGACGCCCTCAAGGGCCTGTCCGGCGCCATGGGCAACTTCGGCCCGCTCGGCGGCGGTTCGGGCGGCAACGGCGGCTCCGGCCACAACGCCGCCGCCGGCACTGTCCCGGACCAGCGCCGCGAGAAGCCGCAGATCGACTGACGGCGCCCGCCCCGCACACGAGTCGGCCCGCCTCCTCGCCATGGACGAGGAGGCGGGCCGCCGTACTCACCGTGAACCGTTCCGCTCACCCCGGGCCGCGTGGTCGGCGCGCCCCGGACGGGCGGTCACTTCAGGGTCGGCAGGTACTTGTAGCAGTACTTGTCGCCGCCGATGGAGGCCAGCAGCTTGGTGCCGGTCTTCTTCCCCACGATGCCGTCCGCGTTACGGCCGGTCAGCCCGTGGTGCTCCTGGAAGTACTTCACCCACGCCTTGGTGTACGTGCCGTACTTGGCGTCCTCCGCCAGCGCCCCCGGGTAGTTGCGGTTGAGGATCCGCTGCACGCACCACACACCGTGCCCGGAGGAGCCGTACTTCAGAACGGGCGCGTGGGGGTTGGCCGAGGCCACTCCGGCGGTCATCCCGGAGAAGCCGAGCGCGGCCGCCGCCACGGCGGTCGCGGACACGGCGGCGCGGGTACGCAGGCTGAGCTTGGTCATGACGTGGTCGTCCCTTCGGTACGCCGCGGGCCGGGTCCCCCCGTCGGGTCCCCCGATCGACCCGCGGTGCTGTGCACGAAGTTACGGCCGCCCCCACCGGCCGGTCGTCCCGCACCGGGTTGACCCTGACCGGCAACAGCGGCCGTACGCCCGTGGTTCCTGCAACTTCCGCGGTAGACCTCGAGTTGACGACCCCTCGCGCCTCGCCCTACGCCGCGGACTGCGCCAGCCACTGCGGCAGCGCGTCGAACTCCTCCTGCCCGAGCGCCAGCAGCATCGCGTCGGCCGGAGAGGGCTCGAACGGCTCCCGCAGCAGCGCCATGCCCGCCTCAGCGGGAGTCCGGTTCGCCTTGCGGTGGTTGTCCTCCGCGCACGCCGCGACCGTGTTCAGCCACGTGTCCTGCCCGCCCTGCGACCGCGGCACCACGTGGTCCACGGTCGTCGCCCTGCGCCCGCAGTACGCGCACCGGTGCCGGTCCCGGACCAGCACCCCATGCCTCGACCACGGGGCTTGTCTTCGGAACGGCACCCGCACGTAGCGGCACAGCCTGATCACCCGGGGCGCGGGTATGTCCACGTCGGCACCGCGCATCCGCAGCTCCGGATGGGCCTGCTCGACGACGGCCTTGTCCTGCAGCACCAGGACGACGGCTCGGTTCAGAGTCACCGTCGACAGCGGCTCGAAGCTCGCGTTCAGCACCAGCGTGTCACGCATCCGGCCCACCTCCCGTGTGCACCTGCCCACCCCCCGGCGGGCTTGGATCAACTCTGGACGGGCGCGCCGAGATGGACAACGCAATAAAAAATGCCCGCCTCCGATCACTTCCAAGACCGGAGGCGGGCAAACGTTCTATGAACGCTCGGCTGAATCCGTACGCTGCGCTCAGCCCTGCGCAGGGTTCTCGTACTCACCGATGAGCTGCGCACGCGCCAGCGTGTGGAACCGCAGGTTGAAGCCGACGACCGCGGGAGACGCGTCCGAATCCGGACCCAGCTTCTCCTGGTCCACCGCGTACACCGTGAAGACGTACCGGTGCGGGCCGTCCCCGGGCGGCGGGGCGGCACCGCCGAAGTCCTTCGTCCCGTAGTCGTTCCGCGCGTGCACGGCGCCCTCGGGCAGCCCCTCGAACTTGCCGCTGCCCGCACCCGCCGGCAGCTCCGTCACCGAGGCCGGGATGTCGAACAGCACCCAGTGCCAGAACCCGCTGCCGGTCGGCGCGTCCGGGTCGTAGCAGGTCACGGCGAAGCTCTTGGTCTCCGGCGGGAAGCCCTCCCACCGCAACTGCGGGGAGGTGTTGCCCTCCGCGTAAACCTGAGCGCTCTTCAGCGTCGCGCCCTCCTCGACGTCCGCGCTCGTCACCGTGAACGAGGGCACGGGCGGATGGAAGTCGTGGGGGAGCGGCCGCCGCTTGAGCTCGGTCACCTCGGTACCTCCTGATCGATGATCTGGAACCAGCAGTTCCCGAGCCTAGAACCAGTTGCGCCTGCTGCCGACCTCGGACAGCCACTGGTTGAGGTAAGCCGCCCAGTCGGTCCCCTGCCAGTCGTGCTGCCCCACCTGGAAGGACCGGAAGGTGTCCGAACCCTCGCTGAACAGACCCGGCTTCTTGTCCATCTCCAGCACGACGTCCATCGCGTGCTCGTCCGCCACGAAGCTCAGCTCGACCTGGTTCAGGCCCCGGTACTGCGACGGCGGATAGAACTCGATCTCCTGGTAGAACGGCAGCGTCTGCCGCGTACCCCGGATGTGCCCACGCTCCATGTCCGCGTTCTTGAAGCGGAAGCCCAGCTGGATGAACGCGTCCAGGATCGCCTTCTGCGCAGGCAGCGGATGCACGTTGACCGGGTCCAGGTCGGTGGAGTCCACGGCACGCGCGATCGCCAGCTCGGTCGTCACCCCGATGTGCATGCCGCGCAGCGACTGCCCGTCGATCATCGTGACCGGTGTCTCCCACGGGATCTCGAGGCCGAACGGCACCGCGTGCACCGCGTTCGCCTGGAGCTCGAAGGCGCCACCGAGCCGCACCTTGGTGAACTCGATGTCCTGCTTGTACTCCTCGTCGCCGCGCTCCACCTCGACGCGCGCCTGCAGACCGACGGACAGCCCCTCGACGTCCTGGCTCACGGACCCGCCCTGGATCCGCACCTCACCCTGGACCACACCGCCCGGTACGACGTTGACCTCGGTCAGCACCGTCTCGACCGACGCCCCGCCGGCCCCGAGGCTCGCGAGCAGCTTCTTGAACCCCATTGACTCTCCCTTTACGAATGGATCCCGCCCCTACATACGCGTTCCGCCCGCCCTCGGTTCCACCGGCACGGTGACCCGTCTGGACTACCCTCGGAGGGCATGATCGCGCCCCCGGACCGTACGCCACTGCCCCGAGACTTCTTCGACCGCCCGGTCCTGGAGGTCGCCCCCGACCTGCTCGGCCGCATCCTGGTCCGGACGACGCCCGACGGCCCGATCGCCGTCCGCCTCACGGAGGTCGAGGCGTACGACGGCCCGAACGACCCGGGATCGCACGCCTACCGCGGTCGCACCCCCCGCAACGAGGTGATGTTCGGCGAGCCGGGGCACGTGTACGTCTACTTCACCTACGGCATGTGGTTCTGCATGAACCTCGTATGCGGACCGGAGGGCAGGGCGAGCGCCGTCCTGCTCCGCGCAGGCGAGGTCGTCGAGGGCGCCGAGCTGGCCCGCAAGCGCCGGCTCTCGGCCAGGAACGACAAGGAACTGGCCAAGGGACCGGCCCGCCTGGCCACCGCCCTCGGGGTCGACCGGTCCCTGGACGGCACGGACGCGTGCGCCGTGGGCGACACGCCGTTGCGCATGCTGAGCGGCACGCCGGTCGCCGCCGACCAGGTACGCAACGGCCCCCGCACCGGCGTCGCCGGCGAGGGTGGCAACGGCGACGTGCACCCGTGGCGTTACTGGGTGGCGAACGACCCGACGGTGAGCCCGTACCGCGCCCACGTTCCGCGGCGCCGACGAAGTTGACTCGCGCCGGGAAGGTGCGTAACGTAGCCCGAGCCGCTGAACCGGGTACGGCAGTCGCCTGCAGCCGGAGCGGCCAACCCACCACCTAGCACCACCCCTTCAACGGGGTCGATTCTGGTGCGTTCGCGCGCCCGAATTCGAAACCGCCGGACTCGATTATGAGTCCCCGAGGGAGTCCGCTAAAGTGGTGAATGTCGAAAGGGCGGGCGGCGAAAGCCGAAAGCTCCCAGACGAATCCCGCCGGCCGGG
>NZ_JBLEBI010000151.1:0-17100 GCF_047340315.1 Streptomyces sp. AF1A | reverse complement strand
CCTGCGCTGCTGACAGACCCGCGCCCGTTCGCAAGGTCGTCCGGCTCGACGCAAGGAGCAGCACCGTCATGCCCACGGATCCCTATGCCGTCCTGCGCGCCCTGCTGCGCGCGCAGGCCAGGCGCGGTACGCGCCGCACACAGCAGCCGCAACCACCGCAACCCCAGCAGCCCGCCAAGGAGCAGGGCCGCTGATCCACCGGCGGGGGCGGGGCTACCGCCTCCGCCGGGCCGTGCCGAACAGGGAGCGCGTGATCTCGCGGCCGAGCTGGGTGCCGACCGAGCGGGCCAGCGACTTGAACATCCCGCTGCTCACGACCTGTTCGACCAGGGAGGGCTCCTCCTCGGGTGCCCGCGCGGTCTTCGGGGCCGGCGCCTGCCGCGCCGGCGCGGCGCCGCTCAGCCTCTCGAACGCCGACTCGCGGTCCACAGCCTGTGCATAACGGCCGTACAGCGGCGACGCCCGCACCGCGGCGTCCAGTTCGGCCGCGTCCACCTGGCCCATCAGGGACTGAGGCGCGCGCAGCCGGGTGGCGGCGACCGGGGTCGGGGCGCCGCCCTCGCTCAGCACGGTGACCACGGCCTCGCCGGTGCCGAGCCCGGTCAGCAGTTCCTCGAGGTCGTAGGCCGACCGGGGGAACGTCTGCACCGTGGCCTTCAGGGCCTTCTGGTCCTCGGGGGTGAACGCGCGCAGGGCGTGCTGGACTCGGTTGCCGAGCTGACCGAGGACGTCCGCGGGCACGTCCTTCGGAGTCTGCGTGACGAAGAAGACGCCGACGCCCTTGGAACGGATCAGCCGCACCGTCTGGGTGATCGCGTCCAGGAAGGCCCTGGAGGCGCCGTGGAACAGCAGGTGGGCCTCGTCGAAGAAGAACACCAGCCGGGGCTTGTCGGCGTCGCCGATCTCGGGCAGGTCGTGGAAGAGGTCGGCCAGCAGCCACATCAGGAAGGTGGAGAACAGCAGCGGTTTGTCCTGGACGGCGGGGAGTTCGAGCACGGAGACGACGCCGCGGCCGTCCTCGGCCGTGCGCAGGAACCCGGCCGTGTCGAACTCCGGCTCCCCGAAGAAGTCCGCCATGCCCTGGGCCTCGAAGGCGGTGAGCGAGCGCAGGATCACACCGGCCGTGGCGGTGGACAGCCCGCCGATGTCCTTCAGCTCCGGCCTGCCCTCGTCCGAGGTCAGGAAGGCGACGACCGCCCTGAGGTCCTTGAGGTCGATCAGCTCCAGGCCCTTGCTGTCGGCGTAGTGGAAGATCAGGCCGAGGGACTGCTCCTGGGTCTGGTTGAGCTGGAGCACCTTGGCCAGCAGCACCGGGCCGAACGAGGTGACGGTGGCCCGTACGGGGACCCCGTGGCCGAGGCCGCCGAGCGCGAGGAACTCCGCCGGGAAACCGGCCGGTTCCCACCGCTGCCCGGTCTCCGCGGCCCGCTTGCGGACCCGGTCGTTCGCCTGCCCCGGACGGGCGATCCCGGACAGGTCCCCCTTGATGTCCGCGAGGAACACCGGCACCCCCTGCGCCGACAGCTGTTCGGCGATCAGCTGGAGCGTCTTGGTCTTGCCGGTGCCGGTGGCGCCCGCGACCAGGCCGTGCCGGTTGAGCATGGCCAGCGGGATGCGGACGGGGGCGTCCGGGTGGCACCGCCCGTCCCACAGAAGTGCGCCGAGGTCGAGGGCGGGGCCGCTGAAGGCGTACCCGGAGGCGATCTTCCGCGCCTCGGCGGGGAGCGCCGCGGCCCCCTCAGGGGCGTCGTACGACGTGGTGTCGCTGTCACTCATGTCGGCCCCCTGGGACCATTAGTAGCCCGAATGACCGTTTTGCGCGATCTTTTCAAGCGTCGCACTCCCCCGCCATGGCTGCGCCCGGAAGGTCTTGACCGGTAGGCTTTCCGTGTGATCTTCAAGCGCATCGGAAACGGCCGGCCGTACCCCGACCACGGCCGGGAGAGCACCCGGCAGTGGGCGGACGTCGCGCCGCGCCCGGTCCGCCTCGATCAGCTCGTGACCACCAAGCAGCAGCTCGACCTGGAGACCCTGCTCGCGGAGGACTCGACGTTCTACGGCGACCTCTTCGCGCACGTCGTGAAGTGGCAGGGCGATCTCTACCTGGAGGACGGCCTCCACCGCGCGGTCCGTGCGGCCCTCCAGCAGCGCCAGGTGCTGCACGCGCGCGTGCTCGAGCTCGACTGACCCGGCGCGACACGGCCGTTGGCCTCTTGACCCTTTCGGGTTCCACTGAGCGGCATCGACTGATCATCTAATAGGCATCGCCGCTCGGGCGCACTACGCTGCGCCCATGAGCATGCTGACTCCCCCCGGCATGGGCGGCAAGTACCGGATCACGGGAGACAAGTACCCCCGGATGCGCCCGCGTCGGCGGCGCGGCAGGCTGATCGTCGTGGTGGCGGCCTCCGCGTGCGCGCTCGGCGTGCTCGGCTGGGGCACCCTGCAGCTCATCGACGTCTTCACCGGCGGCAAGAAGTCCGCGGCGGAAGGTACGGCGGCGGACTGCCGGACCAAGCCCGCCGCCGCGACCCCGGTCAAGGCGCTGCCCGAGCCGGGCCGGATCACCGTGAACGTCTACAACGCCACCCAGCGCACCGGGCTCGCCAAGGAGACCGCGGACCAGCTGAAGAAGCGCGGCTTCCGGATCGGTGACGTGGGCAACGCGCCCAAGGAGTACGACAAGAAGATCAAGGGCACCGGGGTGCTGCTCGGCCCCGCCTCCGCGCTGAACACCTCGCTGCCGGTGCTGGCCGCCCAGCTCGCCGGCGCCGAGCAGCGCACCGTGGCGGGCCGCAAGGGCACCGCCCTCGACCTGATGATCGGCGACGCCTTCAAGGGCCTCGCCAAGCCGGCGGACGCCCACCAGGCCCTGGCCAAGCTGACCGCGCCCGCGCCGGCGCCCACCGCGACGAAGAACAACTGCTGAACCGGCGGGCGGCCGTGCGCGCTACTCGGCCGCGCCGTACAGCCGGTCCCCCGCGTCTCCGAGGCCGGGGACGATGTAGCCGTGCTCGTTGAGGTGGTCGTCCACCGCGGCCGTGACGACCGTGACCGGCGTGCCCGCCAGCTCGCGCTCCATCATCGCGACGCCCTCCGGCGCGGCGAGCAGCACCACGGCGGTGACATCGTCGGCGCCGCGCTTGATGAGCTCCTGGATCGCCGCGACCAGCGTGCCGCCCGTGGCCAGCATCGGGTCCAGGACGTACACCTGGCGGCCCGAGAGGTCCTCCGGCATGCGCGAGGCGTACGTGGAGGCCTGCAGCGTCTCCTCGTTGCGGATCATGCCCAGGAAGCCGACCTCGGCGGTCGGCAGCAGCCGCACCATGCCGTCCAGCATGCCCAGGCCGGCGCGCAGGATGGGCACCACCAGCGGGCGGGGACGGGCGAGCTTGACGCCGGTGGTCTGCGCGACCGGCGTCCGGATGTCGACGGCCTCGGTGCGCACGTCCCGCGTGGCCTCGTAGGCGAGCAGGGTGACCAGCTCGTCGGCGAGCCGGCGGAAGGTCGCGGAGTCGGTGCGCTGGTCGCGCAGGGTGGTGAGCTTGTGGGCGACCAGGGGGTGGTCGACGACGTGGAGACGCATGCCCCTAACGGTACCCGCGCCCCGGACCCGGCCGACTCTGGCGTGAAACCCCCCGAACGGGGGAAAGTGGGAGGGACGGACTGGGTGGTGTGTGACGTGCCTGACCTGCCTGACAAGCCCGACGAGGCAGCCGATCCCGGGACGGACCGACCCGACGCGCCGGAGACCGACGCCGAGCGCCGGCGCCGTCGCGCTCGCTTCCTGCGCGAACTCGCCGAGGCCCGCGCGCTGCGCGCCCGGGTCCAGCCGCGACGCGCCAAGACGGCCCGGCTGCGCCACGCCATGCGCATGCGTACGTTCCGCTGGTAGGAAGGAAACCGTGAGCAAGGCCCGGTAGGCACAATCCGGGTGAGGAAGACCGGTCCCCGTTGCGACGTTTCCGAGGTGGGCGTGCGTGAACGCCGGGAAAAGCCGCGTACGATCCGCAGGTGGCGGCAACGAGTGGCCGGTCGGGCCCATGAGGATTCACGATCGAAACAGCCAGACACAGGGAGCCGAAGACGTCCCCTGAACGCCTTGTTTCTGCCACGATTCCGAGTGGGTGGGGCTCGGAGCCCAGGCTCTCCCCGCCCAAGTACCTCCGCCGGGGGGACCCCCAACCGGCACGCCTATGACCAGTGGGAGAGTCACGGTGTACTTCGCCGCACTGCTCGCGCGCACCGAAGACGGGTGGGAAGCGAGCGACACAGAGCTCGACGATGTGGAGACCCTGTCGGATCTGGCCGACCTGGCCCGGGAAGCCTCTCCCGACGAGGACACGGTGCTCGTCCTGATCGAGCAGGAGGACGCCTGGTTCGGCGTGGTGCGCGTGGACGGCGAGGACGACCCTCGCATCTACGTGTCGGACGCGGCCGCCGCCGCGCGCAGCGCCTACGGCGAGCTGCTGCTCACCGACGAGTTGCTGGGCCGGGAGCCCGGCGCCGACGACGGCCCCGACCTGGACTCCCTGGACCTCGACGGCACGGAGGACGGCGAGTCCGAGTCCGACGACGAGGAGGAGGGCGGCGCCGGCGACGCGGTGCCGCACAGCCCGGTGGGCGACAGCGAGATCCTCGACGACCTCGGCATCACCGAGAAGGAACTGCGCGCCCTGGACGCCGACGACGCGCTGAGCGCGATCGCCGAGGCGCTGGGCGCCTCGGAGGTGCTGGAGACCGTCCGCTGACCGCCGGGCACCCGTCGGCCGCCCCGGACCCGGTGCGCGACCGCTGGCGGGACGCGATGCGGCTCGCCCTGGGCGAGGCCCGGCGCGCCGTCCGGGGCGGGGACGTCCCCGTCGGCGCCGTGGTGCTGGCACCGGACGGCACGACGGTGCTCGCGGCCGGGCACAACGAGCGCGAGGCGACCGGCGACCCCACGGCCCACGCGGAGGTTTTGGCGATCCGCCGGGCCGCCGCGCGGCTCGGCCAGTGGCGGCTGTCCGGCTGCACCCTCGTCGTCACCCTGGAGCCGTGCACCATGTGCGCGGGCGCCCTGGTGCAGTCGAGGGTGGACCGGGTGGTCTACGGCGCTCGGGACGAGAAGGCGGGCGCGACCGGCTCGCTGTGGGACGTGGTGCGCGACCGACGGCTCAATCACCGCCCCGAGGTCATCGAGGGCGTACTCGCCGCGGAGTGCGCCGAACTCCTCACGGAGTTTTTCCGGGATCGGTGAATACCGATTTCAAACCTTGCCCCACCTTGTTGTAGGGTCTCCCTCGGTAGCGTGTCCGAGCGGCCGAAGGAGCTCGCCTCGAAAGCGAGTGTGGCGCAAGTCACCGAGGGTTCAAATCCCTCCGCTACCGCTCGAAGAAGGGCCCCGTCTCACGGCGGGGCCTTTTCGCATACCGGGCCAAAGAACCCCCCTCGGCGGGCCGTTGGACCCCGGTCGGTCCGTGGCGGTTACACTCGCCGCCGGCAGCAGGGGTGCCCGTCGGGCAAGGCAGCAGGGGAGGCCGCGGTGGCGGTGAACGCCAAGAAGATCGCCATGTACGCGCTGGTGGTCTTCGTGCTGTACGTGATCATCACCGACCCGGCCAAGGCGGCTTCCTACGTCCAGATAGGCTTCGAGGGCATTTCGGACGCCGCGAAGGCCATAGGCGACTTCATGACGTGGGTCGTCGACGGCGGAAAGAACTGAGGTCCCCCATGATCCGCCACCTGGTCCTCTTCAAGCTCAACGAGGGCGTCGAGCGCGACGATCCGCGCGTCGTGGCGGGCGTGGAGGCCTTCCGGGCCCTCGGCGACCGGATCGAGGAGCTGCGGTTCTGGGAGTGCGCCTGGAACATCAGCGACCGGCCGATCGCCTACGACTTCGCCGTCAACTCGGCCGTCGAGGACACCGACGCCCTCAAGCGCTACCTGGACCACCCGGCCCACCAGGCGGGTGTCGCCCTGTGGCGTGAGTTCGCCACGTGGGTGATCGCGGACTACGAGTTCTAGCCCCTTCGCCACCGAAGCCCCCCGCCGGAATGGCGGGGGGCTTTCGTGCGTTTTACGCCCCAACTTGTCATTGTTTGAACACAACACGGCGTTATGCGGTGCTTGCACACAGTGGACATGTCTTGTGATGCTATGACCGCTTTTGCCGGATGATTGATCGAAGAGGTGGCGTTGACCGTGTCGGCCAGTACTGCGCCGCCCCAGGAGGAGGCGCCCGCCCCCGCCTCCTCGGCCTCCGAGAAACGCCGTGGCGCCGACACCCGTGCCCTCACCCAGGTGCTCTTCACCGAGCTGAAGGACCTCACCCCCGGCACGCCGGAGCACAACCGGGTGCGGGGGGCGCTGATCGAGGCCAACCTCCCGCTCGTGCGCTATGCGGCCGCCCGCTTCCGCTCCCGCAACGAGCCCATGGAGGACGTCATCCAGGTCGGCACCATCGGCCTGATCAACGCCATCGACCGGTTCGATCCCGACCGGGGGGTGCAGTTCCCGACCTTCGCCATGCCGACCGTGGTCGGCGAGATCAAGCGCTACTTCCGGGACAACGTCCGCACGGTGCACGTGCCGCGCCGGCTGCACGAGCTGTGGGTGCAGGTCAACAGCGCGACCGAGGACCTGACCACGCTGCACGGCCGCTCCCCCTCCACCGCCGAGATCGCCGAGCGGCTCAGGATCAGCGAGGAGGAGGTGCTCAGCTGCATCGAGGCGGGGCGCTCCTACCACGCCACCTCGCTGGAGGCCGCGCAGGAGGGCGACGGACTGCCCGGCCTGCTGGACCGCATCGGCTACGAGGACCCGGCCCTGGACGGCGTGGAACACCGCGACCTGGTCCGCCATCTCCTCGTGCAACTGCCCGAGCGCGAACAGAGAATCCTTCTGCTGCGCTACTACAGCAATCTCACCCAGTCACAGATCAGCGCGGAACTCGGCGTCTCCCAGATGCACGTCTCCCGCCTACTCGCGCGTAGCTTCCAGCGGCTGCGCTCCGCGAATCGCATCGACGCATAACCGTGCCGGCCGGGTGCATACCGTGCGCCCCGGGGGATGCATAGCAGGCGCACCGAAGCACACACCCGAACGGCCCTGCATCGCAAACCCGATCGAGCGCTAACCGGCGCGGGCGAATCGCTCACCAGGGCGGTTGCCGACAGCTGCCCCCCGAAAAGCCGTCAGACCCCTTCTTTCCAGGGCCGATTCGCATCTCGCATGTCGACATGTCACTACAGCGCGTTGCCGACATGTGACATTCTGCGGGAAGCGCGTTTGCCGGGGCCTCGGCTCCGGTATTCAGGTGAAGGCTGCATTGCTCGAACGACGATGCGGCCGCGACCGTCCCGCGACCCAAAGGGGGTGGCATGTCCGCAGAACAGGGCAGCTCGAAGGTGCTGACGCCCACTGAGACGGCACCCAAGGAGCTCGACGCTCTCGACGTCCTCGACGGCATCGAGGGCGTCACGGCCCTCGAAGCCGTGCCGGCCCCGGCCACTCCCTCCGCGGGTGAGGCCATCGACACCCGCACCCTGTCCCGTTCCCTGTTCCTGCGGCTCGCCGCACTCGACGAGAACAGCCCCGAGCGCGCCTACGTCCGGGACACCCTGATCGAGCTGAACCTGCCGCTCGTCCGCTACGCGGCCGCGCGCTTCCGCTCCCGCAACGAACCGATGGAGGACATCGTCCAGGTCGGCACCATCGGCCTGATCAAGGCGATCGACCGCTTCGACTGCGAGCGGGGCGTGGAGTTCCCGACGTTCGCGATGCCGACGGTGGTCGGCGAGATCAAGCGCTTCTTCCGCGACACCTCGTGGTCGGTGCGGGTCCCGCGCCGCCTGCAGGAGCTGCGCCTGGCCCTCACCAAGGCCAGCGACGAGCTGTCCCAGAAGCTGGACCGCTCCCCGACCGTGACCGAGCTGGCCGCGGTGCTCGGCGTCTCCGAGGAGGACGTGGTCGACGGCCTCGCGGTCGGCAACGCCTACACCGCCTCCTCCCTGGACTCCCCCGCCCCCGAGGACGACGGCGGCGAGGGCTCCCTGGCCGACCGGCTCGGCTACGAGGACACGGCGCTGGAGGGCGTGGAGTACCGCGAGTCCCTCAAGCCGCTGCTGGCCAAGCTCCCGCCCCGGGAGCGCCGGATCATCATGCTGCGCTTCTTCGCGAACATGACCCAGTCCCAGATCGGCGAGGAGGTCGGCATCTCCCAGATGCACGTCTCCCGACTGCTCACGCGGACCCTGGCCCAGCTGCGCGAGGGCCTCATCTCCGACTGAGGCTTCCCATCTGACGGAGCGTCAGCCACCATGGCCGGATGCTCCGTACCGGGATGCTTCGTACGACGACATGGACACATGGCCGCCGAGGCGCCGTTGCGGCAGCGTCGGCGGCCGTCGTGTGCCTGGGCGCGACGCTGGGGGCGTGCGCCGCGTCCGGCGGCGGCTACGTGGCGGTGGGCGGCACCGGCCGGACGCACCCCGCGGATGCCACCCCGACGGGATCGGTGACGCTGGTACCGCTGGAGGGTCCACAGGGCGGCGATGCGGCACGCGACCGCAACTCCCCGGCACGTACGGATGGTTCGATGCGGAGCGGGCGGCCGCGCACCCCCGGGCCCGGCGCGGGCACCGCCTCCGGTGCCCCGGACGTCACCGGCGGCGCGGACGGCCGTACGACACCGGCTCCCGCCTCACCGGCCCCAACTCCCGGTCGCAGCCGTGCGTCTGGGCCCGCCGACCTCTCCTGGGGCGCCCCGGCGACGGCGGCGGCCGACTCACGCCGGTGCCAGAAGGTGACCGTCGCCTTCCGCAACTCGGGGGGCACGGCCGTGCGTTCGGGCACGGTGACGTTCGGGACGCACATCATCGGCGCGCTCGGCATCGACTGGGGAACGGTCTCCTCGACCGTGGACCTTCCGGTGCCCATCGCGGCGGGCGCGCGGAGTAGGCCCACCTGGACGGTGTGCGTCGACGCATGGCGCGTGCCGCTCGGCGTGCACATCGAGACGCGGGACGTGTCCGTCCAGTGGCAGTGAGCGGTGCGGCAAGGGGCGGAAGCGACCGGCGGTGATCGCCCGGGCCGGTCCTACTTCATCGCCAGCCACGCGACCCCGGCCACCACGGCGATCGCCACGATGACGCCGACGATCAGGCCGATGCGGGGACCGGAGGAGGCCGCCGCCTGCTGCCGCTGTCCCTGGGGAGCCTCGTCGACGAACGCGCGGAACATCTGGGTGCTGCCGGCGGGGTCGTAGTTGCCCTGGGGGCCCTGGGTGTTAGCCATGCCCCGAGACCTTAGCGAAGACGCGCCCGGCCGCCCAAGTGGGGGGCCACCGGGACAGACGGGGGCACCCCACCCGCACCGACGTGCATATTTACGACAGCAATACTTGCCTTTGCCAAGTTTTTGTCCGGGCGGACCCCTCTTTATTTGCCTGCAGCAACCAATCGCTCCTATGGTTGCCCAAAGCAACGAATACGGGAGGTGTGATGGCCGAGCAGAGGCAGTTCGAAGAGCTGGCGCGTCAGCTCAGTGCCGTCGGTGCCGTGAAACGGGACCTGGGGCGGATCCTGCCGTCCGACTGCCCGGCCGGCTCGGCCACCGTGCTGACCCTGCTCGGCCGCCACGGCGACATGCGCATGAGCAAGCTCGCGGAGCTGCTCGCCGTGGATCTGTCGGTGACCAGCCGGCACGTCGCGCACGTCGCCGCACGCGGCTGGATCGAACGGCACCCGGACCCGGCGGACAAGCGCTCGCGCATCCTGCGCCTGACGCCCGCGGGCCTGGCGCAGCTGGACGAGCTGTCCCGGCGGACCACGTGTCTGCTCGCCGAGCGGCTGAGCGACTGGACCGACGACGAGGTCGGCCAGCTCATCCGGCTGATGGGCCGGCTGCGCGCGTCCTTCGGCGACTGCCGCTCCGCCCCGCTGCGGCCCGCCTCCACGGCGGCTCCCGTATTCGACGAGACCACCCGTACACCCGCAAGCACGTAAGCAAAGGAAGCCCATGGCAACGACCACACCAGCCGGTGTGCGGGCTCACGCCAAACACGGGGGAGGCTCCTCGGAGGGCCACGCCCCGATGTCACACCGGCAGATCATGGAGGCACTGTCCGGCCTGCTGCTGGGCCTGTTCGCCGCCATCCTGTCCTCGACGATCGTCACGAACGCACTGCCGACGATCATCAAGGAACTCGGTGGCGGCCAGTCCGCCTACACCTGGGTCGTCACCGCGGCGCTGCTCGCCCTGACGGCCTCCGTGCCGCTGTGGGGCAAGCTCGCCGACCTGGTCAGCAAGAAGGCGCTCGTCCAGATATCCCTGGTCATCTACGTCGCGGGCTCGGTCGTCGCCGGCTTCGCGCAGAACCCCGCGATGCTGATCGGCGCGCGTGTCATCCAGGGCCTCGGCGCCGGCGGTCTGTCCGCCCTGGTGCAGGTCATCATGGCCGCGATGATCTCCCCGCGGGAGCGCGGCCGTTACTCCGGTTACACCGGCGCCACCTTCGCCGTCGCCACCGTCGGCGGCCCGCTGCTCGGCGGTGTCATCACCGACACCTCGTGGCTGGGCTGGCGCTACTGCCTGTTCGTCGGCATCCCCTTCGCACTGATCGCGCTGGTCGTGCTGCAGAAGACGCTGCACCTGCCCGTGACCAGGCGGAAGGTCAAGGTCGACTGGACCGGCGCCTTCTTCATCACCGCCGCCGCCTCGCTGCTGCTGGTCTGGGTGACCTTCGCCAACGACAAGTACGACTGGCTGTCGTGGCAGACGTACACGATGGTGGGCGGCACGATCGTGCTCGCGCTGCTGTTCGTGCTCACCGAGACCCGGGCGTCCGAGCCCATCATCCCGCTGCGCCTGTTCCGCAACCGCACGATCTCGCTGGCCTCGCTGGCCTCCCTGTTCGTCGGTGTCGGCATGTACGTGGGCACCGTCTTCTTCTCCCAGTACTTCCAGCTGGCGCGGGACAAGTCCCCGACGATGTCCGGCGTCATGACCATCCCGATGATCGGCGGCCTGTTCGTCGCGTCCATGGTCTCCGGCCGGTTCATCACCAGCACCGGCCGCTGGAAGGGCTGGCTGGTCGCCGGCGGTGTCTTCCTCACGGCGGGCCTCGCCCTGCTCGGCCTGATGCGCTACGACACCCCGTACTGGCAGCTGTCGATCTACATGGCGCTCCTCGGCATCGGCGTCGGCATGATGATGCAGAACCTGGTGCTGTCCACGCAGAACCAGGTCACCCCCAAGGACCTGGGCGCCGCCTCCTCCACGGTGAGCTTCTTCCGCTCCCTCGGCGGTGCGGTCGGCGTCGGCGTGCTCGGCTCGGTGATGAGCGACCGG
Source organism: Streptomyces sp. AF1A (assembly GCF_047340315.1). Lineage (NCBI taxonomy): Bacteria > Bacillati > Actinomycetota > Actinomycetes > Kitasatosporales > Streptomycetaceae > Streptomyces > Streptomyces sp. AF1A. The sequence continues at coordinate 5,769 of NZ_JBLEBI010000151.1, read as the reverse complement.
ATCACGCACTACGCCAAGGACAGCATCCTCGACCTGAGCCCGAAGGCGCGGATCGCCGCCGCCAAGGCCGTCGGCGGCGGCGACCTGCCCGACATGAACGCGCTGCCGAAGCCGGTGCGCACCTGGCTGGAGAGCGCCTACGGCCACGGCATCGCGGACATCTTCCTCTACGCGTCCCCCTTCGCCCTGATCGCCTTCCTCACGGTGCTGTTCATCAAGGAGGTCCCGCTCAGGACGACCGGCGCGCTGGCGCAGGCCGCCCAGGCCGCCCAGGCCGCCCAGGACAAGGCGGGGGTCGTCGCGGAAGCCACCGCCGCGCTCGAGACCACTGTGGAGAACGTCATGCAGGAACCCGTGCAGCACAGGCAGCAGAAGGTGCCCAGCTGGGCCGAGCCCGCCGTGGCGGCGGACCGCTTCCAGGGCGCGGCTGCCACCGCCACCGCCACGCAGACGATGACCGCCGTCGCCACCGTCGCCGGGCCCGGCGCGTCCGGCGGCACTCCGGTGCACGGCTTCGTCCGCGGCGCCGAGGGCGCCCCGGTCCCGCAGGCCGCGGTCACCCTGATCTCGCTGTCCGGCCGCCAGCTGGGCCGCTCGGTCTCCCAGGCCGACGGTTCCTACGGGCTGTCCGCCCCGGGCACCGGCTCGTACGTCCTGATCGCCTCGGCCGACGGCTACCAGCCGCAGGCGTCCACCGTCGTGGTGGGCGAGGAGCCGCTGGCGTACGACATCCTGCTCAGCGGCACCAGCGGGCTGACCGGCGTGGTCCGGGCCGTCGGCAGCGCGCTGCCGGTCAAGGACGCGATGGTGATCGTCACCGATGTGCGCGGTGACCTGCTGGCCTCCACCGCCACCGGCGAGCACGGCCAGTTCGCCTTCACCGACCTGGTGCCGGGCCCGGTGACCGTCGCGGTCAACGCGAGCGGGTTCCGGCCCCGCGCGCTGCCGGTCGAGGTCGGCGCCACCGGGATCACCCGGATCGAGGTCGACCTGGACGCCGGCGCCCGGCTCCAGGGCGTCGTCAGGGCGCCGTACGGGCCGCTGGCCGACGCGCGTGTCACGCTGGTGGACCAGGCGGGCAACGTGGTCGGCACCGCCACCACCGGCGAGGACGGGGCATACGCCTTCACCGACCTGGACACCGGTGAGTACACCGTCATCGCGACCGGCTACCCGCCGGTGGCGACCGGGCTGAGCGTCACCGGCACCGGAGTCGACGACCACGACATCGAACTCGGCCACCCCGGCGAGTAGTTCCACCCGGCCCGTGGCGGGGCACGCTCCGAGCGACGACCTCCCCCGCCGCGGGCCGGTTCTTCGAGCGACCATTGAGCAAGGCATTTCAGGGAGAAACGGGATGGGACTGACCGCGAAAATCCGTACGCGGGACGGGTGGGCCGTGTCGCACGCGGTCGTCACGGTGACCGACATGACCGGCACGCAGGTGCTGCGCGCCGAGGCGGACGCCGAAGGGGCCGTGCGGGACGCCACCGAGCTGGCGCCGGGGGCGTACACCGTGATCGTCACGGCCGTCGGGTACGCGCCCGCGGCGTCCAGCGCGATCGTCACCGCCGGCGGACGGGCCGAGGCCGGCACGATCACGCTGGCCCGGCAGGGCGGCACCGAACTGCCGCCCCCCGGCCCCTGGACGATCGACCCGGTGCACTCCTCCGTCGCCGCGGTCGCCCAGCACCTGGGGATCTCCAGCGTGCACGGCCGGTTCACGGAGTTCGGCGGCACGATCGAGATCGCGCCCGACGACGTCACCAAGTCCCGTGTGGAGGCGGTGATCCGCGCGGCCTCCATCGACACCGGCAACGGCATGCGCGACACGCACCTGCGCTCCGCCGACTTCCTCGACGTGGAACACCACCCGGAGATCACCTACCGCTCCACCGGGCTGTCGGTGGCCGGCTCGGACCGCTGGACCGTGCACGGCGAGCTGTCCATGCGCGGCGTGCTCCGCCCGGTCGACCTGGACCTGGCCTACCTCGGCACCGGCGCCGACCCGTGGGGCGGCACCCGCGCCGCCTTCCGCGCCACCGCGGAACTGCGCCGCGAGGACTTCGCGATGAACTACAACCAGGTCCTCCAGGCGGGCATCGCCGCCGTCGGCACGACCCTGAAGGTGGAGCTGGACATCCAGGCGGTCCAGGGCGACTCGCTGCCGGCCGTCTAGCACGGTGCAGTGGCCTTCGCCGGCGCCCGCGGCCCCGGCCGGGGGCGCCGACGCGCCGAGCCTGAGCCCAGCAGGGTCAGGCTGCATCCCCGGCCCGCCCTCTAGGCTGCGGCCCATGGCACCGAACATCGCGACCAACACCCGTGTATCGCTGGACGACCTGCTGGAGTTCGTACGCCCCCGCCACCGCGCCCTGCTGCTCACCCGCCGTGCCGACGGCGGCCCGCAGGCCTCGCCGCTGACCTGCGGCGTCGACGACTCCGGCCGGATCGTGGTCTCGACCTACCCCGAGCGCGCCAAGACCCGCAACGCCAAGCGGGACCCCCGGGTCAGCCTGGTCGTGCTCAGCGACGACTGGAACGGCCCCTGGGTGCAGATCGACGGCACCGCCGAGGTGATCGACTCCCCCGACTCGGTGGAACCGCTGGTCGAGTACTACCGCAACATCGCCGGGGAGCACCCCGACTGGGACGAGTACCGCGCGGCCATGGTCAAGCAGGGCAAGTCGCTCATCCGCATCACCCCCGAACGCTGGGGCCCCGTCGCCACCGGCGGCTTTCCGGCGCGGCTGGTCGGCGGGGAGTGATCAGCCCCGCGCCACCATCGCCTCGATGCCGGCGATCAAGAGGTCCAGGGCGAAGGTGAAGTCCCGGTCCATCATCTCGGCGACCGTGTCCCCGCCCCGGGCGTCCATGATCTTCCGGGACTCCTGGATGAAGCCCGCGGTCGCCGGGTCCTGCTGGACCGAGTGCAGGGCCTGCCGGTAGTAGTCGTCCGGGCTGAGGCCGGAGTCCGCGATCCGCGACATGAACTGGGCCTCGATCGTGCCGTAGCCGTACACGAACTGGAAGACGGCCGCGATGGCGCTCGTCACCCGGTGCTCCGGCAGCCCGGCCCGGCCGAGGATGCGCTGCACGCAGCGGGAGAAGCCGAGCGAGTGGGGGCCGATGTTCAGGTACTGCCCGGCCAGCCGCGACAGCCAGGGGTGGCGCACCAGCAGCGCCCGGTACTCGGCGGCCAGCGCCCTCAGCTGCTTCCGCCAGTCGGCGTCGTCCGTCTCCTGGGCGGGCAGCCGCAGCTCGCCGTAGGCCGCGTCCAGGGCGAGTTCGAGCAGGTCGTCCTTGGTGTCGACGTACCAGTACAGGGACATGGCGGTGACGTTCAGCTCACCGGCCAGCCGGCGCATGGAGAACTTCGCGAGCCCCTCGGCGTCCAGCAGCCGTACGGACGTCGCGGTGATCCGCTCCCGGTCCAGGCCCGAGGGCTGCCCGGCGCGCCCGCCGCGTCGCGGCTTCTCCCGCAGCCACACGCTGCCCCGCGCCGACCGCGCATCCCGCTTCGCCATCGACGCACACCCTCCTGAGATACCGGCCCTGTCCCACACTGTAGGGGCGGGGCCGCATCCGTCCGCGGCCACCGGCGCGTGAACGCCGCCGGCCCCACCCGGACGGTCAGGCTCCCCGCTCCGCCCGGCGACGACATGGTGTACCCCCGCGCGGCGCCTCGCTGCACGGGGGTACGACACGGCTTCTTCCGGCAGCCCTCCTCAGCCGCTCTTCTTCTGCGTGAGGTCGTAGAACGTGGCCGAGCCGGCCGTGACCTTCTTGAAGGTGCTCTGGACCCACGAGCTGATCCGGGAGGCCGTGCCGGCCTCGCCACCGCCCCCGCCGAAGCCGCCTCCCGCGATGAAGTAGTGGATCCTGCCGTCCGCCACGTACTTCTCGAACTGGGCCAGGGTCGGGGAGGGGTCGGTGCCGTTGAAGCCACCGATCGCCATCACCGGGTCACCGGTGGCCAGCTGGTAGCCGGCCGCGTTCTGGGAACCGACGGAGGCGGCGACCCAGGTGTACCGCGCGGCGTCCTTCTCCAGCAGCTTCCTGGCCGCGGAGGAGACGTTCGCGCCGTTCAGCAGGCCGCCGGCGCCACCGCCCGGGCCGCCCTCGCCCATGCGGCCGGCGCCGGGCAGGCCGCCTCCGCCGGGCAGGGCCCGGCCGTTCGGGCCCTGCGGGCTGCGGCCGTTCGGGCCCTGCTGTCCCGGCACGCCTCCGCCGAAGCCGCCGCCGGGGAGGCCGTTGCCGCTCTGCCGTCCCTGTCCCTGCGGGGCCTGCTGTCCCTGCGGGCCGCCGCCGAAGCCGCCGCGCATGCCACCGCCGTTGGCGCCGCCCGGGCGGCCGCCGCCGAAGCCCATCGTGCTCGCGCCCGCCGGACCGGCCGTCGGGATGGAGCCGGTGTGCGCGGAGTCCACCGTGCTGAGGGTGTACGCGGTCGGACCGGCGAGCGCGGCCACCAGGCCCAGGGCCGCCGCCCCCAGGGCCGTCCGGCGGGGGACCCGGCCGGCGAAGACCAGGCCCAGCGCGGCCGCCAGACCGCCGGCCGGCACCAGCCACCTCAGCCAGGGCAGATAGCCCGGCGTGCGGTCGAGCAGGACGTATCCCCAGACGGCCGCGGCCACGACGGACCCGGCCAGGGTGATCGACGCCCAGGTCTGCCCGCGCCTCTCCCACAGCAGCCCGGCGCCCATGCCGACGACGGCCGCGAGACAGGGCGCGAGCGCCACCGTGTAGTACTGGTGGAAGATGCCGGCCATGTAGCTGAACACCAGCGCGGTCATCAGCAGGGAGCCGCCCCACACCAGGAACGAGGCCCGGGTGACGGAGGCGCGCCTGAGCCTTCTGGTGGCCACCAGGCCGGCGGCCAGCAGGATCAGCGCGGCCGGGAGCAGCCAGGAGATCTGGCCGCCGATCTCGGAGTTGAACATCCGGTCCCAGCCGGTCGCGCCCCAGCGGCCCGAGCCGTTCCCGCCGCCACCGCCGCCGACGCTGCCGGTCTCGTCGCCGCTGATCCGGCCGAGGCCGTTGTAGCCGAACGTCAGCTCGAGGAAGCTGTTGTGCTGTGAACCGCCGATGTAGGGGCGGGAGGAGGCCGGCCACAGCTCGACGATCGCGACCCACCAGCCGCCGGAGACGACCAGTGCCACGGCCGCGAGGCCCAGTTGCGCCAGGCGCTTCCCGAGCCTCACCGGACCGCAGACGGCGTAGACGATCGCCAGCGGAGGCAGGATCAGGAACGCCTGCAGCGTCTTGGCGAGGAAGGCGAAGCCGATCGCCACTCCCGCCCACACCAGCCACCGGGTGCGCCCGTCCTCCACCGCCCGTACGACGAAGTAGCAGGCCAGCGCCATCAGCAGGGCCAGCATCGCGTCCGGGTTGTCGAACCGGAACATCAGCGCCGCGACGGGGGTGAGCGCCAGCACCGCGCCCGCGATCAGGCCCGCCGCGGGGCTGAACCGGCGTCGTACGCCCGCGTACACGACCGCCACCGTGCCGACGCCCATGAGGACCTCGGGGGTCAGGACGGCCCACGAGTTCAGGCCGAAGATCCGGACCGACAGCTCCATGGGCCACAGGAAGGCCGACGGCTTGTCGACGGTGATGGCGTTGCCCGCGTCCAGCGAGCCGAAGAAGAACGCCTTCCACGACGTGCTGCCCGCCTGCACGGCCGCCGTGTAGAAGGAGTTGGCGTAGCCGGACGCGTCGAGGTTGCAGAGGTAGAGCAGGAGGGTGGCGGCCAGCAGGCCGAGGAAGGCCGGG
>NZ_JBLEBI010000150.1:0-17110 GCF_047340315.1 Streptomyces sp. AF1A | reverse complement strand
GGGCGGGTCTGCGGGGGCCGGGGACCGCCGACTGCGGCGCGGAAGGAGACAGTCGCAGTTCGTATTCGCCGGTGTTCGGATTGAGTACCCACTGGTCTGCGGGATCGATGTTGTCCGCCCGCCCACGGCCTTGCGCGTCCACGGTTGTCCGAATCCTCCGTCGGGGCCACGCGGCGCCTTCCCCCTCAAGGCGCTCGGGTCACGGTGAAACAGTGCACGGCCCCAGGTCGGACCTCGCGGCCAGGTGCACCGGATCGCTCACACTATCCGCCCAGTTCAGCCTCAAGCGACGCCGGTGACAAATTCCACCTCCCTACAACTGGGCAATCCCGCTCATTTCCCTGAACACGAGTTCGCCGTCTTGGCGTGCTCGCTCCTCACAGGTGTGTGCGGTGGCGGTGTGGCCGCGGAACGTGGGGGCGGGGAGGGCGCCGTCCCGCCGTTCTCCGGCGAGGTTTGCCCCGGGACGTTCTTCGCCACCGCCACCGGCCGGTCCGTGCGCAGCCGTTCGAACAGCTTCCCGGCCTCCGGCTCGACGAGCTGGTCGCGGTCGGCGTCGTGGACGTACGACTCCCTCGGCACCGTCAGGAACCGCATGGCTCCGGTGGGGATGTGGCGCGGTTCCCGCACCGACTGGCGGAGGCCGCGCAGGGTCGCCAGTCCCGGGTCGGTGGTGAGCCAGGAGGCGGCCGCGTCCGGCACCGGGTACAGCCGCACCGGGTTCAAGCAGCACGCCGTTGCTCTTCACCTTGTCGGCGAGCGCGCCGAGGAGGCGCTGCTGACGCTCCATCCGCTCGGTGTCCCTGCCGTCGCCCAGCGGCCTGCGGGCCCACACGTGGCCCAGCGCCTGCTCGCCGTCGAGCGTCACCTCCCCCGCGGGCGGCTTCAGTCCGGCCGCCTTGTCGTCGACGGGCTCCTTCAGGCGGACCTGCACCCCGCCGACGGCGTCGGCCATGTCCCTGAACCCGCTGAAGTCCACGACGACGTGACGGTCGATCCGAAGGTCCGTCAGCTGCTCGACGGCGCGGATCGTGCCCGCCGAACCGCCCACCTGGAAGGCGTGGTTGAGCATCGCGACCACGGGTCGCTGCGGGCGCCGCCCGCCAGCCGGGAATGTCTCCCATCAGGCCCCGGGACCGGGACCCAGGGGGGTACGTGCGGGGTCGGTCACGGCGAGGCACCCCCTCGTGGTGTACGAGCGTCGCGTCCTGCTCCTGCGACCCTGGCGGGCAGCCGGAAGGGGAGGCGCCCTGTGCTGCGCCGAACCAGGGACCTGCCCGGCCCCGGCTCAGCGCCGGACCGCGGTCACCCGCTCCGCCTCGATCCGCTTGGCGAGCGCCTCCTCGTCCAGCCGGTCCAGATGCCGGCAGAGCACCACGGAACCGCCGGTGGCCAGCGGCGAGTACAGCCCCGCGCTGAGCCCCTGCCAGGTGTCGTAGGGCAACGCGGACAGGATCCGGGAGCCCGGCCCGGTCAGGTCCAGCGACGGCGCCTCGGCCTCCGCCCGCTCGACCACCTCCGCCGCGCTGAACTCCCGCCCGGCCACGATGAGGCCCGGGTCCTCCGCGTCCACGGGCGCGAACGGCGCGAACCGGTCGCCCTGGCCGGGGACTTCCGCCGCGTAGTCGACGAACCCGTCCGGCGTCCGCGGGAACCGCCCGCCGAGCGGCCGCAGCGCCAGCGCGACCCGCTCGCCCCGGCACGCCCGCGCCGCCTCCAGGCCGTCCGGGCCGCTGACGACCACGTCGGCCGCCGCCGGATCGCCGGCCACGTCCGCGACCGCGCCCACCGCCGAACAGGCCAGCAGCCACACCGCGGTCTGCCAGTGCGCGGGCAGCAGCAGCGCCACCCGGTCGCCGGGGCCGGCGGAGAGGTCGCCCTGCAGGAGGTTCGCGGTCTTGGCCACCCAGTTGGCGAAGGTGGCCACGGACAGTTCGACGCGTTCGCCCGTGGCGTCGTCGTAGAAGGTCACCAGCGGACGGCCGGGGTCCCCGGCGAGCGCGGAAGTCAGCAGGTCGAAAGGGGTGCGATCGGTGGCGTTCACCCGGAACAGAGTACGCGCGGGCGAGTGCGCGCACGGGACGGCGCCGGGCGGTGCGGCCCGGACCCCCCCTACCAGGGCCGCCGGCGCGACGCGGCCGATGCGCGGCAAAAGACATATCCGACGCCGGGTGGTGGCAATCTCTCCCCAAGGGGAAGAACGTACGACTGAACGCGATCTCCGGTCATCGGTACGGGTACGGCACCGAGTGCGCCGAAGGCCGGGAGCGCGTTCAGCGCCGTCGGGGCGCGCCGACCTCATGCCGACTTCACACCGATCTCACACCGATCTCGAGCCAAACCGCGCCGTCTTCGAAGGCGCCGTCGTTACGGTCTGCATACACTGACCGGCCGATACGGGTAGTAACGAGTGGTTCGGCCGGTCCCGGCAGGAAGCAGAGACGACAGGTGACAGAAGCGATCCTCCTGGTCGGTGGCAAAGGCACGCGGCTGCGCCCGCTCACGGTGCACACTCCCAAGCCCATGGTGCGGGCCGCCGGGGTGCCGTTCCTCACCCATCAGCTCGCCAGGGCGAAGGCGGCCGGCGTCGAGCACATCGTCCTCGCCACCAGCTATCTGGCCGAGGTCTTCGAGCCGTACTTCGGTGACGGCTCCGGGATGGGCCTGCACATCGAGTACGTCACCGAGAAGGAGCCCCTCGGCACGGGCGGGGCGATCCGCAACGTCGCCTCCCGGCTGCACTCCGGCCCCGACGAGCCGGTGCTGATCTTCAACGGCGACATCCTGACCGGCCTGGACATCAGGGCCCTGGTCGACACGCACCGGTCGACGGGCGCGGACGTCTCCCTGCACCTGACGAAGGTGACCGACCCGCGCGCCTACGGCCTGGTCCCCACGGACGAGACGGGCCGGGTCCTGGCCTTCCTGGAGAAGCCGCAGACCCCCGAGGAGATCGTCACCGACCAGATCAACGCCGGGGCCTACGTCTTCCGCCGCTCGCTCATCGACACGATCCCGGCGGGCAGGCCGGTCTCCGTCGAGCGCGAGACGTTCCCCCAACTGCTGGCGGCCGGCGCCCATCTGCAGGGCATGGTCGACTCCACGTACTGGCTGGACCTCGGCACGCCCGCGGCCTTCGTGCGCGGCTCGGCCGACCTGGTCCTCGGCCGCGCCCCGTCCCCTGCCGTCCCCGGCCGCTGCGGCGACCGGCTCGTCCTTCCCACGGCCACGGTGGCGCCGGACGCGAAGCTGACGGGCGGCACCGTGGTCGGCGAGGGGGCGCACGTGGCCGAGGGCGCCCGGGTCGACGGCTCGGCCATCCTGCCCGGCGCCGTCATCGAACCCGGCGCCGTCATCACCGACTCCCTCATCGGCACCCGCGCCCGCGTCGGCGAGCGCTCGGTCCTCACCGGCGCGGTCGTCGGCGACGGCGCGATCGTGGGCGCCGACAACGAGTTCTGCGAGGGTGCCCGCGTGTGGTGCGACGCGCGCATTCCCGCGGGCGCGGTGCGGTTCTCCTCCGACGAGTAGCCGTGTGGGCCGGCAGGGGCGCCGTCCACGCGGGCCGCGCCCCGGGGCCCAAGTGCCCTGGTTCTGGCGGTGGGTCGTCGTGCGCGGGTGTGGTGCGGTGGTTCGCGCGGTGCCTTTGCGCGGCGGCATCGCCGGCCGCCCGGTTCAGCGGCTCACAGCAACCCGATGTCCACCCGGGGCATCTTCGGCGCCCGCCGGGCCGGCACCTTCCCGCTGAGCAGGATCAGCCGGGCCGCCCGATGCCGCTGCCCGGCGTACGGTTCCAGCAGGCGCAGCATCTCCGCGTCGTCCGCGTGGCGGTCCCCCGCCAACGCCCAGCCCACGATCCCCGGCAGGTGCAGATCCCCGACCGTCACCGCGTCGGCCGCGCCGTGGCTGCGCTGCACCACCTCCGCCGACGTCCACGGCCCCACCCCCGGCACGAGCTCCAGCCGCGCCTGAGCCTCCGGCGCGTCCAACCCCACCGCCTGCTCCAGCCGCGCGGCGACCCGCACCGCCCGCAGAATCGTGGACGCCCGCTTGTCGTCGACCCCGGCCCGGTGCCACTCCCAGGAGGGAATCAGCGCCCAGGTGCGTGGCGCGGGCATCACGAACATCGGGCGCTCGCCCAGCCCCGCCGGTCCCGGCGCCGGTTCCCCGAACCTCCGCACGAGCAGCCGCCAGGCCCGGTACGCCTCGTCGGTCGTGACCTTCTGCTCCAGCACCGACGGGATCAGGGACTCCAGCACCAACCCGGTACGGGTCAACCGCAGCCCGGGCCGCCGGTGCCGCGCCAGCGCCACCAGCCGGTGCCGGGGCACGAACGCGTCCGGGTCGTCGGCCGCGCCGAGCAGCTCGGGCAGCTGGTCGAGCAGCCACCCCGCACCCGGGCCCCACGCCTCGCCGAGCACCTCGCCGCCGTACGCGCGCACCCGCAGCGTGCCCGGTCCGGCGGGCGTGCGGGCGGCCCGCCACACCGAGCCGTCCGCGGTGGCCCGGAACGTCGGGTCGGCGGGCCCCCGTCTGAGCGGTCCGAGCACCAGCCCGAGGTCGAGCGGCCCCTGGGGCACCCACCGCCGTACCCGGGCGGGAGCCGAGGCCTGCCGCGGTATCCCGGCGGCAGCTGCGGGTACGCCGGCATGGCCGCCGCGCACGGTCGTACGCGTGGGGCGCTGAGCGAAACGTCCTGCCACGATCCAGGTCCTCGGGAAGCCGGTGCCGTGCTACGAGACTAGGCGGTGTCCGAGGTGACGCACGGCACTTCGGCTCATCCGCACCGCGTACACCGCTCCCTTCACCGCACCTCGGTCCACCGCGCCCGGTTCACCGCACCTCCATGAACGCCGCCGCGTCCCGCTCGCCCCGGGGGCCGGGCTGCTGCGCCGGATGGCCGATCGCCACGGCGCCCATGGGGTCCCACTCCGCGGGCAGCCCGAGCGTCTCGCGGACCACGTCCCGGCAGAACATCGTCGACGACACCCAGGCCGAGCCCAGTTGCTCCCCGGCCAGCGCGACCAGGAAGTTCTGCACGCCCGCGCCCATCGCGACGACGAACATCTCCCGCTCGGCGCCGTCCCGCCGCGCGTCCCCGTAGTGGTGCGAGCCGTCCATGACGAGGCACGGCACCACCAGGTAGGGGGCGTTGCGCAGGACGTCCCCGCGGCGCACCCGCTTGGCGATGGACTCCTCGCTCTTGCCGTCCCGGCGCAGATCGGCGACCCAGGCGTCGCGCATCGCGTCCAGGAGCCGTCTCCTGGACTCCTCGGACTCCAGCAGCACGAACCGCCAGGGGGTGGTGTGGTGCGGGGCCGGCGCCGTGACGGCCGCCGCCACCGCGCGCCGCACCGAGCCGGGGTCCACCGGGTCGTCGGTGAAGGCGCGTACGGTACGCCGCTGGGTCACGGCCTCCCGTACGGCCTCGGAGGTGCCGAGCCGGAACATGTCGCTGCCCGCGTCGCGCACCAGCGCCCGCGCGCCCGCGCCGCCCTCCCGGTCCACCACGTGGGCAAGTCCCCGCACCACCGCGACCGGCCGGCCCGCCGCCTTGCCTTTGACCAGGTCACCGGCCGCGGCCAGCTCGTCCGCCGTGGCCACGACGGTGGCGCCGAGCGGATTGCCGTGCGCGTCCGTACCGCCGCGCAGATCGTCCAGCACCCGGATGCCGGCCGCGCCGATCGCCACGTCCGTGAGCCCGGCGCGCCAGGGGCGCCCGAAGGTGTCGGTGACGACGACACCGACGTCGACGCCGAGGGCGTCGCGCAGGCCGTCGCGGATCGCGCGTGCGGACGCGTCCGGGTCCTCGGGCAGCAACAGCACGGTCCCGGCGGGGGTGTTGGAGGCGTCCACCCCGGCGGCGGCCATGACCAGCCCCTGCCGGTTCTCGACGATGCGCAGGGCGCCGCGCCGGGCGACGACGCGCACGGTCTCGGCGTCGATGGCGGCCTCCCGGTCGGTGGCCTCCACGATCCGGCCCTCGGCCTTGGAGACGATCTTGGAGGTGACGAGCACCACGTCCCCGTCGACCAGGGCCGGCTCGGCGGCGGCGATCAGCTTGGCCAGGTCGTCGCCCCGCTGCACCTCGGGGATGCCGGAGGGGGCCCAGACCCGGTACTCCGGGCGCTCGCCGGTCACGCTCCCCGCACCTCCTCGGCCAGCCCCAGCGCCTCCCGCGCCATCTGCGCGGCCGCGTCGACGTCGGTCATCATCAGCGGCACGGCACGGCAGCGGATGCCGTCGGCCTCGACCCGCTCGACCGCGCCCGCGTCCACGGTGTCGACCAGCCAGCCGTCCAGCAGTCCCGAGCCGTAGTGCTCGGCGACCGCGGCGGCCGTGGACTCCACGCCGACCGCGGCGAGCACCTTGTCGGCCATCCCGCGCACCGGCGCGTCCCCGACGATGGGGGACAGCCCGACCACCGGCACGCCCGCCTCCGCGATGGCCTCCCGGATGCCGGGGACGGCGAGGATCGTGCCGATGGACACGATCGGGTTGGAGGGAGGGAAGAGGATGACGTCCGCCGCGGCGATCGACTCCAGGACGCCCGGCGCCGGCTTGGCCTGCTCGGCGCCGACCGGCACGATCGCCTGCGCCGGGACCGAGGCCCGCAGTCTCACCCAGTACTCCTGGAAGTGGATCGCCCTGCGCTCGCCGTCGAGCTCCACGGCGACATGCGTCTCGATGCGGTCGTCGCTCATCGGGATCAGCTTCACGCCCGGCTTCCAGCGGTCGCACAGCGCCTCGGTCACCGCGCTGAGCGGATACCCGGCGCCCAGCATCTGCGTCCGCACGATGTGGGTGGCGAAGTCCCGGTCGCCGAGCCCGAACCACTCCGGTCCCACCCCGTAGGCCGCCAGTTCCTCCTTGAGGTGGAAGGTCTCGTCGGCCCGTCCCCAGCCCTGCTCCTCGTTGATGCCGCCGCCGAGCGTGTACATCACCGTGTCCAGGTCCGGGCAGACCTTCAGCCCGAACAGGTGGATGTCGTCGCCGGTGTTGCCGATCACCGTGACGTCCGCGTCCGGCACGGCCCGCTTCAGGCCGCGCAGGAACCGGGCACCGCCGATGCCGCCTGCCAGAACCACAATGCGCATGGTGCCCAGTCTTGCAGGCGGGTGCGACAACGCGTCGGCCAGCCGGGCGCTCGGGCGGGGGCAGCGGGGGCGTCAGGCGCGCACCGCAGGCGGCTCGGTGCGCGCCTCGCAGTGCGGCGAGGCGTGCATCGGCATCTCGGTCAGGCCCGGGTAATACACGTGCAGGCTGACGGCCGGCTCCAGGGAGTCGTTGACGACCTCGTGCACGTAGCCCGGCGCGAAGACCCGCTGCGCGCCGGGGGCCAGCGCGCGCGTGGCGCGCCGGGCGCGCTCGGTGAGGGTGCCTTCCAGGACGGTGAGCACGCCGGCGGAGCGGCCGTGGTCGTGGAGCCCGCTGCCCTGGCCCGGCACCCACGACAGCAGCCACACCTCGTAGCCGGGGCCGGTGCGCAGCCGGTGGTACCAGCGGGTGGTGGCGTCGTAGCGCACGAGGTGCGCCCACTGGGAGCGGTCGGCGGCCACGGCGCGGGCGAGGCCCACGAACTCGGCGACGGTGGCCGGGTGCTCGCGCGGCGGCTGGAGCAGGTGCGGGACTTCGAGGATGTCGCCTGCGATCTGGAGGTCGTTGTCGCTGTTCATCGGGGTGTGCTGTTCCTCGGCGGAGGTGTGGGCCCTGGGGGAGGGTTCTGCAAGGAGGGAACGGCCGAGCCGCGAGAGGTGACTCGGCGACAACTGGAGCGAAGGAGGAGGCTCAACAGCCGAAACAGCAACAACAGCTGCAGCGCGCCCGGGCAGCACCGTGGGACCCGGCGGTGCGGGTCGAGGTGAGCGCCAAGTTCGCGAGCATGCCCCTTAGGACATCGGTTCACACCCGCACTGTCAACTCGACGCCCGGATTGTGGGACAGGGTTCACCTCATCCGGTTCATCTGTCAGGTGAAAGGTTTGCTCACCCGGGGGGCGGGACACATGGGGCACATCCGAGCGCTCAAGCCTCGCGGGAACGCGATCGAACGCCAGGGCGTCCTTCTCCGTACAGAGATTCGTACGGGTCCGACACCGGTGGGGCTCTCGTCTGCGTGTCAGGGTTTATGACGATTTGAACACTTTCCGCACGGGCTTGGTTCCCCAGAGTGAATAACGGGCCCAATAGCAGATCTCGGCTTGACTCGCCCGGAGCAGCACACTTGTAATTTCACTCGTGTCGTTCAGCCGAAATCGGTAACGGCTACGCACGGGGACGCGAAAGACAGACGAGGGGCGCACATGACCGAGCTGGTGCAGCAACTGCTGGTCGACGACGCGGACGAGGAACTCGGCTGGCAGGAGCGCGCGCTGTGCGCCCAGACCGACCCCGAGTCCTTCTTTCCCGAGAAGGGCGGCTCCACCAGAGAGGCGAAGAAGGTCTGCCTCGCCTGTGAGGTCCGCTCCGAGTGCCTCGAGTACGCCCTCGCCAACGACGAGCGCTTCGGAATCTGGGGCGGCCTGTCCGAGCGGGAGCGCCGCCGCCTGAAGAAGGCCGCCGTCTGACACGCGTACACACACAAACTACGCGAACGGCCCGTCGCGTGTGGGTTATCCACAGGCGGCGGGCCGTCGTCATGGGCAGCCGATAGTGTGGGCGCTCGTCCGAGACGCCCCGCCGTCCCCCCGGCCCCCGAGGAGACGCAGGCGTCCACCGCAGTCCATCGAACCGGGGCCCGTACCTCGATGTCCGTGCACAGCCATACGGCAGCCCAAGACTCCGCTGCCACACCCGAGTTCCCGCGTCATGTGGTGACCGCAGTCCTCGTCTCCCACGACGGCGCCCGCTGGCTGCCCGACGCGCTCGCCGGGCTGCTCGGCCAGGAGCGCCCCGTCCAGTACGCGGTGGCCGCCGACACCGGCAGCGCCGACGACTCCGCCCAGCTGCTCTCCGAAGCGCTCGGCGACGCCAACGTGCTGCACCTCGCGCGCCGCACGGGCTTCGGCCAGGCCGTCGAGGAGGCGAGCCGCACCGCGCCCGTCCTCACCCCGGACGACCTGCCGTACCTCAAGCGCCCCAGCGGCTGGGACCCCGTCACGCGCACCTGGCGCGACGACGCCTACGACCTGCCCGAACTGCCGCACGGCGAGCCCGTCCAGTGGCTCTGGCTGCTGCACGACGACTGCGCGCCCGCACCCGACGCCCTCGCCCAGCTGCTGCGCGTCGTCGACAACGAACTCGAACTGGGCCGGGACGACGTGGCGGTCGTCGGCCCCAAGCTGCGCGGCTGGTACGACCGCCGGCAACTGCTGGAGGTCGGCGTCTCCATCGCCAACTCCGGCCGCCGCTGGACCGGCCTGGAGCGCCGCGAACAGGACCAGGGCCAGCACGACCACGTGCGCACCGTGCTGTCCGTCTCCACCGCCGGCATGCTCGTCCGCCGCGACGTATTCGAGCAGCTCGGCGGCTTCGACCGCCGGCTGCCCCTGATGCGCGACGACGTCGACCTGTGCTGGCGCGCCCACACCGCCGGCCACCGCGTCCTGATCGCCCCGGACGCGGTCGTGCGGCACGCGGAGGCCGCCTCCCGCGAGCGGCGCACCGTCGACTGCGTGGGCCGCACCGCCGCGTCCCCGCACAAGGTCGACAAGGCCGGCGCCGTCTACACGCTGCTCGCCAACACCCGTACCGCCGCCCTGCCCTGGGTGATGCTGCGCCTCGTCCTCGGCACCCTGCTCAGGACCGTCGCCTACCTCGTCGGCAAGGTCCCCGGACAGGCCGTCGACGAGATCCGCGGCCTGCTGGGCGTCCTGCTGCGCCCCGAGCGGATCGTCGCCGCCCGACGCCGCCGCGGCGCCCCGCAGATCGACAAGGACGAACTGCGCCGGCTCTTCCCGGCGCCCGGCGCCACCGTCCGGGCCACCGTCGAGCAGGTCGCCGCGAACTTCACCCGAGGCTCCGACAGCGACATCTCCTCGGCCGGCCGGCACGGCGGCGCCGTCGAGTCCGGCCCCGGCGGCGACGACGCCGACTTCCTGGAGGTCGAGCAGTTCGCCCGGCTCAAGCGGATCGCCCGCAGGCCCGGCCCGGTGCTCTTCCTCGCCCTGCTGCTCATCTCCCTGATCGCCTGCCGCGCCCTGCTCGGCGGGGGTGCGCTCGGCGGCGGCGCCCTGCTGCCCGCCCCGGCCGGCGCCGGCGACCTGTGGTCCCGCTTCGCGGACCTGTGGCACCCGGTGGGCGCCGGCGGCACCCCGTCCGCCCCGCCCTACCTCGCCGTCGTCGCGACCTTCGCCACACTCCTGTTCGGCTCGACCGGGCTCGCGGTGACCGTCCTGCTGGTCGGCTCGGTGCCCCTCGCCGGGTTCACCGCCTACTTCGCCTCCCGGCCCCTGGTCACCTCCCGGCTGCTGCGCGCCTGGGCGGCCATCGCCTACGCCTTCCTGCCCGCCACCACCGGCGCCCTGGCCGGCGGCCGCATCGGCACCGCCGTCCTCGCCGTGCTGCTGCCGCTCATCGCGCGCGCGGGCGTCGCCGCGAGCGGCCTCACCAGCCGCACCGGCGCCCGTGGCAGCTGGCGCGCCACCTGGGCGTACGCGCTGCTGCTGACCATCACCACCGCCTTCACGCCCATCGTCTGGCCCATCGCGCTCCTCCTCGGCGTCGGCGTGCTCGTGGTGCGCCGCTCCGACCTCGTCGCGCACGGCCTGCGCCTCCTCGCGCAGCTCGGCACCCCGCTGCTGGTCCTCGCCCCCTGGTCGCTGACCCTGCTCCCGGCCGGCTTCTTCACGGAAGCGGGCCTGAAGTACGGCCCCTCGGCCGCCTCCGCGCTCGACCTGCTCGGCGCCAGCCCGGGCGGCCCCGGCACCGTGCACGGCCTGATGCTCATCGGCGTCGTGCTCGCCGCCCTCGCCGCACTGCTGCGCTCCGAACGGAAGTTGGGCATCCGCACCGCCTGGGCCGTCGCCCTGGTGGGCCTCGTCTTCGCCGTCCTGTCCAACAGGTCGGCCTGGGCCGGACCGGCCACCCTCGTCTACGGCATCGCCCTGCTGGCCGCCGCGGCCCTCGGCGCCGACGGCGCACGCGCGCGCGTGGCCGAGCAGAGCTTCGGCTGGCGCCAGCCCGTCGCCGCGCTGATCGCCTTCGCCTCCGTCGCGGGTCCGCTGCTCGTCGCCGCCGGCTGGATGATCCGCGGCGCCGACGGGCCCCTGGAGCGCCGCGATCCCACCCAGGTGCCCGCGTTCGTCGCCGAGGACTCCACCACCGGCGACCGCGCCCGCACCCTGGTCCTCGACAGCGACTCCACGGCACGCGTGCGCTACAGCCTGGTCCGCGGCTCCGGCGCCCGCATGGGGGACGCCGAACTGGCCGCCGTGGACGGCGAGAACGCACGGCTCGACAAGGTCGTCGCCAACCTCGTCGCCGGCTCCGGCGCCGACCAGGCCGACGAACTCGGCGGCTTCGCCGTGCGCTACGTCCTCGTCCACAAGGGCGCGCCCCGCGACCTCACCCGAGTCCTCGACGCCACGCCCGGCCTGAGCCGGCTCAGCCAGCAGGACGGCAGCGCCCTGTGGCGCGTCGACCAGGAGGTCTCCCGCGCCGCCATCGTGGCCGCCGGCGGCTCCGGCACCGCCCGGCCGGTGAGCGCCGGACCGGTCGACATCCACACCACGATCCCGTCCGGCTCCGACGGCCGCGTGCTGCGCCTGGCCGACAGCGCCTCCGCCGGCTGGACGGCCACCCTCGACGGCAGGCCCCTCACCCGCACCACGGTCGACGGCTGGGCCCAGGGCTTCCAACTCCCCGCATCCGGGGGCCGCCTGGACGTCACCTACGAGGCGCCGATCACCCACACCGCCTGGCTGTGGGCGCAGGGCGCGCTCGCCGTCGTGCTCGTCGTCCTCGCCCTGCCCGGGCGCCGCCGCGACGTCGACGACGACCTCCCCGAGGAGCAGCCGCTGCCCGCCCAGGCCACCGCCGGCGAGGGCCGCCGCGCCCGCCGCCTGCGGGCCCAGGCCGAGGAAGGCGCCGGCGAGGGACAGCCCGACGCGCCGCCGGCCCCGGAGGCGCCCGACGCCGCGGTCCCGCACCAGCAGTCGTACGACGAGTGGGACGCGGCCTCCTACCCGGACGCCCAGTACGCCGGCTACGGCACCGACCCGTACCAGGCGGCCGGCTACGACCAGCAGGCGTACCAGGCCGACCCGTACCAGACGGCCCCGTACGACCCGTACGCCTACGGCGGCACGGCCGACCAGATGCCGTACGACCCGGCGGCCT
Source organism: Streptomyces sp. AF1A (assembly GCF_047340315.1). Taxonomy (NCBI): domain Bacteria; kingdom Bacillati; phylum Actinomycetota; class Actinomycetes; order Kitasatosporales; family Streptomycetaceae; genus Streptomyces; species Streptomyces sp. AF1A. Next base: position 4,832 of record NZ_JBLEBI010000150.1, on the reverse strand, counting down.
ACCAGCAGCAGGTCTACGACCCGGCGTACGACCCCGCCCAGTACCCCCACGGCACCGGCAGCGAGCGCCCCGACGGGAGCCAGCAGTGAACCGCACGACCCTGTCCCTGTTCGCCTGCGCCACCGCGCTGGCCGCCGTCACGGCGTTCGCCGCGCTCGACACCCCCCCGGCGTCCGGCACGGCCCCCGAGGCGGCCGCGCAACTGCCCGTGCAGCGCACCAGCCTGCTGTGCCCGGCGCCGAGCATCTCGGACATCGCCGAGACGTCGTACACGTCGTTCACGCCCGTCACCAAGGACACCCCGAACAGCGGCAGGGCCCAACTCCAGTCGGCCGCCGAGGACTCGGCGGACGGCACGGGCGGCACCCAGCAGGCCAAGGGGGGCAAGGGCGGCAAGAAGAAGGCCGACCGGCCGGTGCTCACCCCGAAGGCGCCCGGCACGCCGGTCACCGGCGACACCTCCGGTTCCGACGCGCCCGCGCTCGTCGGCACCGCCGACGGCAGGTTCGCGCCCGGCTGGACCGTCCAGGAGACCACCGAGGTGGCCGCCGGCACCGGCCGCGGCCTGCAGGGCGTCACCTGCACGCCCGCGGACACCGAATTCTGGTTCCCGGGCGCCAGCACGGCCGCCGGCCGCACCGACTACGTGCACCTGACCAACCCCGACGACTCCGCCGCGGTCGTCGACGTCGAGCTGTACGGCAAGGACGGCGCGCTGAAGTCGCCGCTGGGGGAGGACCTCACGGTGGGGCCCCACGAGAGCAAGCCGATCCTGCTGTCCACGCTCACCGACCAGCAGCAGAACGACCTGACGGTGCACGTCAGCGTGCGCAGCGGGCGGGTCGGCGCGGCCGTGCAGGCGCTGGACGACAAGACGGGCGGCGACTGGCTGGCTGCGGCCGCGGACCCGGCCGGCAGCCTGGTCCTGCCCGGCATCCCCAAGGACGCCACCGATGTCCGCCTGATCGCCTTCACGCCCGGCGACACCGACGCCGACCTCAAGATCCGCCTGGCCTCGCCCGACGGCCTGATCACCCCGGCGGGGAACGAGACCCTGCACGTGAAGTCCGGCATGACCACCACGACCGACCTCGGCGCGGTGACCCGGGGCGAGGCCGGCTCCCTGGTCCTCACCCCCACCGACCAGACGGTCCCTGTCGTCGCAGCGCTGCGCGTGGTCCGGGGCAAGGGCGCGAACCAGGAGACGGCCTTCATCCCGGCCACCGCCCCCGTCGGCACGCGCGCGACATCGGCCGACAACAGCGCCAAGGGCACGACGCTGGCCCTGACGGCACCGACCACCACGGCCCGCGTCAAGGTCACCGCCTCGGCGGGCAGCGACGGCGGCTCGGCGGTGTCGAAGACCTACACGATCAAGTCCGGCACCACCCAGAACGTCGACGCCCCGGTCCCGGCCGGCCTGAAGGGCACCTACGCCCTCACGGTCGAGCCCCTCTCCGGCGGCCCCGTCTACGCCTCCCGCACCCTGACGGCCACCGAAGGCGGCGTCCCCGGCTTCACCGTCCAGACCCTCCCCAACGACCGAGGCCTGGTCGCGGTACCGCAGACGGACGAGGACCTGTCGATACTCCAGAAGTGACACGGCCCGGGGCAGTCGTGCCGCGCACCTGCCGGCACGACCCCCGCGCCGCAGCACCGAGCCACGGCGCGGGGCGCCGCAAGCCCTGCGCTACTCCTCCCCGTACCGCGGATCCACGGTCTCCGGAGTCAGCCCCAGCAACTCGGCCACCTGCTCCACGACCACCTCGTGCACCAGCGCCGCCCGCTCGTCCCGGCCCTTGGTCCGGATCTCCACCGGCCGCCGGTACACGACCACGCGCGCCCGCCGCCCGTCCCGCGCCGGGATGATCCCCCCGAGGGGCACGGACTCGTCGTCCCACATCGCCGGCTCGCCGCGCCCCTCCAGCCGCGGCACCTCCAGCACGAGGAAGTCGATGTCGGCCAGCTGCGGCCACCGTCGCTCGAGCCGGTCCACGGAGTCCTGCACCAGGTCCGCGAACACCTCGGCACGGCTGGCCGCCAGCGGCACCTGGGGCGGTGCGATCGGCCCCCGCATCCCCCGCCCGTGACGATCACGGCGACGGGGCCCGGGGCCGGCGGTACGGGGCGGTACACGGTTGTCCATCACTGGTGAAGCGTAGTCCCCGGCCGCCCCGCCCGCCCGGCCCCACGCGCCGACCGTCCGGCGACAACCTGCTGTCGCAGGATGACCGTTCCAGCCAAGGTCCGGCTCGTTTCCGTACCCGTCCACGACCGCCAAACTCAAGGCAATTGACGGTGTTTGTATCGAGTCATGACCGGATAGAGTCCCGCCCAGGACCCGCCGGAACCTCGTCCGCGCAGGTCAGCAAGGCCTGTCCGTAGGGGTCTGTGGGGCGTTTCACAACACGACACGGTGGGGTGACCTGGTGGAGAGTCGTCGCGGCCCGCTCAAGAGTGCGGTACCGTCCAACGTCGTGAGCCCTGTACGTCGCTGTTCGCGCACCGCGTGCGGCCGACCCGCCGTCGCGACGCTGACGTACGTCTACGCCGACTCGACCGCGGTCCTCGGCCCGCTCGCCACCTACGCCGAACCGCACTGCTACGACCTGTGCGCCGAGCACTCCGAGCGCCTCACCGCCCCACGCGGCTGGGAGGTCGTCCGCCTGCTCGACGGCTCGGCGCCCGCGCGCCCCAGCGGAGACGATCTGGAGGCGCTGGCCAACGCCGTGCGCGAGGCGGCCCGCCCCCAGCAGCGCGCGGCCCAGGCGGGCGGCGGAGGGCGTTCGGCGGATCCCATGGAGGTGGCCCGCCGCGGGCACCTGCGGGTCCTGCGCTCCCCCGACAACTGAGCCGGCCCCCGTACCCCGGCCCTCTCCCGGTCCGACCGCGCCCCCCGGGTGTCCGCACACCGCCCCCTTACCCCGGACGGGTAGTTTGTGGGCACCCAGAGGACTTTCAGGAGGGTTGGCCGTGAGCGCTGATCTGTCGCAGATCGTGAAGGCATACGACGTCCGCGGAGTGGTTCCGGACCAGTGGGACGAGTCGCTGGCCGGGCTCTTCGGCGCCGCCTTCGCGGAGGTGACGGGTGCGGCTGCGATCGTCGTCGGCCACGACATGCGGCCCTCTTCCCCCGGCCTCAGCCGCGCCTTCGCGCGCGGTGCGGCGGACCGCGGCGTGGACGTGACCGAGATCGGCCTGTGCTCCACGGACCAGCTGTACTACGCCTCGGGCGCGCTGGACCTGCCGGGCGCGATGTTCACCGCCTCGCACAACCCGGCCCAGTACAACGGCATCAAGCTGTGCCGCGCGGGCGCCGCCCCGGTCGGCCAGGACACCGGCCTCGCGCAGATCCGCGAACTGGTCGAGCGCTGGCTGGAGTCGGGCGCCCCCGAGCCGGTCGGCGAGCCGGGAACCCTGACCTCCCGCGAGACGTTGGAGGACTACGCGGCGCACCTGCGCTCCCTGGTCGACCTGACCGCCGTCCGCCCCCTGAAGGTCGTGGTCGACGCCGGCAACGGCATGGGCGGCCACACGGTCCCCACGGTCTTCGCCGGCCTGCCCCTGACCCTCGTCCCGATGTACTTCGAACTGGACGGCACCTTCCCGAACCACGAGGCCAACCCGCTCGACCCGGCCAACCTCGTGGACCTGCAGAAGCGGGTCCCGGCGGAGGGCGCCGACCTCGGCATCGCCTTCGACGGCGACGCCGACCGCTGCTTCGTCGTGGACGAGAACGGCGCCCCGGTCTCCCCGTCCGCGATCACCGCCCTGGTCGCCGCCCGTGAACTGGCCCGCCACGGCTCACAGGGCACGATCATCCACAACCTGATCACCTCCCGCACCGTCCCGGAGGTCGTCCGGGAGAACGGCGGCACCCCGGTGCGCACCCGCGTCGGCCACTCCTTCATCAAGGCGGAGATGGCCCGCAGCGGCGCGATCTTCGGCGGCGAGCACTCCGCCCACTACTACTTCAAGGACTTCTGGAACGCCGACACGGGCATGCTGGCCGCCCTGCACGTCCTCGCCGCCCTCGGCGGCCAGGAGGGCCCGCTGTCCGCACTGGTCGCCCAGTACGACCGCTACGCGGCCTCCGGCGAGATCAACTCCACCGTCACCGACCAGGCCGCGCGCCTCGCCGCGATCCGCGCCGCGTACGAGGGCCGCGCCGGCGTCACCCTGGACGACCTCGACGGCCTCACCGTCGCCGCCGCCGACTGGTGGTTCAACGTCCGCCCCTCCAACACCGAGCCCCTCCTGCGGCTGAACGCGGAGGCGAAGGACGAGGCGACGATGACCAGGGTCAGGGACGAGGCCCTGGCGATCATCAGGGCCTGACGCCGCGGCCCGGGGCCGCGGGCCGCGCAGCCCCCGGCCGGTCCCCGCGGCCCGGCCCGGCCCGTCCACCAGCGGTACGCTGACCAGGCACGACCACAGACCACCGACCCGCCCTCGAAGGGACACCCCCATGCCGCTCGAAGCCGGCCTCCTGGAGATCCTCGCCTGCCCGGCCTGCCACGCGCCCCTCAAGGAGCAGGACACCGAGCTGGTCTGCACCGGCCAGGACTGCGGCCTCGCCTACCCCGTCCGCGACGGCATCCCGGTCCTGCTCGTGGACGAGGCCCGCCGCCCCGCGTAACCACAGGCCACCACAGGGCGCCCCACCCCGCGGCGCGCCCCCGCACAGCACCCCGGCGATCGGAGGCTGCCGCCCATGCTGGACGAATCGCTGCTCGACACCCCGCAAGGCCTCGCCGAGGCCGACCGCCGAGGCCTGCTGCGCGGCGCCGCGGAGGCCGGCGCCCGCGTCCGCACCGCCGCCCGGCTGGCCA
>NZ_JBLEBI010000015.1:0-88464 GCF_047340315.1 Streptomyces sp. AF1A | reverse complement strand
TCCAGCCGCAGCCGCAGCCGTACAGCCCGGCCGTGGCCGCAGGGTCCAGCCGCAGCCGCAGCCGTACAGCCCGGCCGCAGTCGCTCAGCCATGAAAGGAAACCTCCGCCATGCCCACTGCCGAGGCACCGCAGGCAGACGGCACCTACCAGGTGCTCCGCGACCGTCTCGCCGCGCACGCCGCCGAGCTGGCCCGGCGGGCGCAGGCGCTGAACGCCCGCCGCGCCGAGGAGTTTGGCTCGGCGCGGCTGGACCTCGCGCGCACCGCCCGCCTGTGCACCGAGCACCCCTGCGTGCCGGGCGACGTCGTGGCCGTGGGGGACGCCCTGCTCTTCGGCGCGACCGGCGCGACCGGCGGAGTCACCGACGTGCTCGCGCTGTACGACCGTGACGGCGAGCGACTGCCCGAGGACGCCGTACCCGGCCTCCTGGACGACCCCGCGTTCCGGCGCGAGTTCGCCGCGCTGCACCGTTACTACCGCGAGGCGAGCCTGCTGCGGCTGCGCCGGGTCGACGGCCGGCTGCTGGCGGTGTTCCGCACCGGTGAGAAGGCCGACGACGTCCGCGCCCTGCGCTGGTCGCAGGCCGCGGACGGCCGCGTGGAGTTCCTGGACGCGCGCGGCGACCGCGACGACGCCTTCCCGCCCGCTCACGACGTGACGTGGACGCCGACCGGCCGCGAGGACCATGTGCTGGGCCGGGAGCCGTACGTGGCCGTGCCCGGCGGGGTGGGTGTGGCGACCGTCGGCGGCGCGCTCACGGTGCGCGGCCCGGAGGGCGAGGAGCTGTACACCGAGCCGGTGCAGGAGCCGCTGCAGTCCCTCGCGGACGCCGGTGTCGCGCACGCCCGGGTGGGCCCGCTGGTGCTGCTGCGGGTGCGGCCGTACAAGGAGGACGCCGACCGGTACCTGGTGTTCAACACCCTGACCCGCGCGGTGGTCCGGCTGGACGGCATCGGGCAGGCCTGCCGCCGGCTGCCCGAGGAGCAGGGGATCGTGTTCCCGGGCGGGTACTGCCTGGCCACGGGGGCGCACAAGACGTACGACCTCGACGTCCACGGCCTCGAGTTCGAGCGCGAGGTGCGCGCGCCGAACGGCGAGGACGTGCTCTACGCGTTCCGGTCCCGGGCCGGGGGCCGCGCGCTGCTGCTGTCGTACAACACCCTGCGCAAGGAGGTCGCGACGCCGCTGCCGTGCCGGGGCTGGGCGCTGTTCGAGGACGGCGCCCTCGCGGTGCTGCGCGCCGACGGCGACGTGCCCGCGCACACCCATCCCGTGCAGTGGTGGACCTCGCCGTACGTCTCCGACACCCAAGCCGCCGCCCTGCGCACCGGCACCGGGGCGCTCGCCCGGGTCGGCAACGCGGACCTCGTGCGCGGGCTCGCCGACTGCCTGTCCGTGGCCCGGCTGGTGGCCGACGGCATCGCGACGGGGGAGGGCTACCGGGCGCTGGTGGCGGCCTGCGTGCGGGCCGGTGACACCCATCACTGGCTCGCCGAGCCGGAGCTCGGCGAGCTGCGCGGTCCGTTGGCGGCGGTGCGCGAGACCGCCGAACAGGTGATGGACGAGTTCGAGACCGTGCGCGAGCTGACGCGGCAGGCCGACGGGGCGCTGGAGGAGGCGGCCGAGCGGATCGCGGCCGTGGTCCGCCGACTGCGCGGCGAGGCCCCGCGCGAGGCCGCCGCCTGGGTGCGTGGACTGACCGAACTCCGGCACGCGCACGGCCACCTGCTCACCCTGAGGGAGCTGCGGTACGCGGACACCGCCCGGGTGGACGCGCTGGCCGCCGAGGCGGAGGCCGACCTCGCGGCGTTCGGGCGGCGCGCGGTGGCGTTCCTGGCCCGCGAGGACGCCTTCGCCGGTCAGCAGGGCGAGGTGGAGCGGCTCGTCGCGGATGCCGGCGCGATCGGGACGGTGGCCGCCGCCGCGCCCGTCGCCGACCGCCTCGACGACCTCGCCGACGGGCTGCGCACGGTCACCGAGGTCGTCACGGGCCTCGACATCGCCGACGCCACCGTGCGCACGGCCGTGCTGGAGCGGATCGCCGACGTGCTGGCCGGCGTCAACCGGGCGCGGGCCACGCTCGACGCCCGCCGCCGCTCCCTGCGCGACCAGGAGGGGCGCGCCGAGTTCGCCGCCGAGACGGCCCTGCTCGCCCAGGCCGTCACCGCCGCGCTCGCCGCGTCCGGCACGCCGGAGGCGTGCGACGACCAGCTCGCGGCGCTGCTGGCCCGGCTGGAGGATCTCGACGGCCGGTTCGCCGAGTACGACGACTTCCTGGCCGAGCTCGGCGGCAGACGCACCGAGATCTACGAGGCGTTCGCCGCCCGCAAGCAGTCCCTCGCCGACGCCCGCGCCCGCCGCGCCGAGCAACTGGCCCTCTCGGCGGAGCGGGTGCTTCGGACGGTGGCCCGTCGCGTGGCGACGCTCGCCGACGCGGACGCCGTCACCACCTACTTCGCCTCCGACCCGCTGGTCGCCAAGGTCCGCCGCACCGCCGACGACCTGCGCGCCCTCGGCGACAGCGTGCGCGCCGAGGAGCTCGACGGCCGCCTGAAGGCCGCCCGCCAGGAGGCGGCGCGCGCCCTGCGGGACCGCACCGACCTGTACGCCGACGAGGGCCGCACCTTGCTGCTCGGCGGCCACCGCTTCGCCGTCAACACCCAGCCGCTCGACCTCACCCTGGTCCCGCACGGCGACGGCCTCGCGTTCGCCGTCACCGGCACCGACTACCGCGCCCCGGTCACCGACCCCGGCTTCGCCGCGACCCGCCCCTACTGGGACCGGCACCTGCCCTCCGAGTCGCCCGAGGTGTACCGCGCCGAGCACCTCGCCGCCCGCCTGCTCGCCGAGCACGGACCGGCCGCCCTCGCCGCCGCCGACGACCTGCCCGCCCTGGTCCGCCGGGCGGCGCAGGAGTCGTACGACGAGGGCTACGAGCGCGGGGTCCACGACCACGACGCCGCCGTGCTCCTCGCCGCCCTGCTGCCCCTGTACGACGGCGCCGGCACCCTGCGCCACGAGCCGGCTGCCCGGGCCGCGGCCCAGCTGTTCTGGGCGCACGGCACCACCTGGGAGGCCCGCACCGCCTGGACGCGGCGTGCGGTGTCGCTGGCCCGCGCCCGGGACGCCTTCGGCGCCGTGCCGGCGATCGGCGAGCTGGAGGCGGAGCTGGCCGCCGCGATCGGGACCTGGGACGCGGACGCGGCGGGCGGCCCGGCCGCCGCCTACCTCTTCGAGGAGCTGACCGGCGGGCCCGAGGGGTTCGTGCTGGGCTCGGCGGCGCGCACCCTGCTGGAGAAGTTCCGGCACGCGGCCGGGGGGTACGGCGACGACCTGGCGGGGCTGACCGACCTCGCCTCCCGCCGGCAGGTGGTCGAGGCCTGGCTCGGCTCGTACGCGGCCGCGAGCGGCACCGAGACCGGCTCCGGCGAGCTGGCCGAGGCGGTCACCGCCGAGCTGTGCCCGGACCTTCCCCGCTACGACGCGGACGCGCCGCTGACCGCGACCGCGGAGGGCCTGCTCGGCACCCATCCGCGGCTGGCCTGCGGCCGGCTGGAGCTGCGGCTGGACGAGTTCCTGGCCCGGACCGCGCGGTTCGCCCGGTCGGAGGTGCCCGCGTTCCGCGCCTACCAGCGCCGGCGTGGCGCCCTGGTGGCCGCCGAGCGCGACCGGCTGCGCCTGGACGACCACCGTCCCCGGGTCCTGCCGTCGTTCGTCCGGGGCCGGCTCGTGGACGAGGTGTACCTGCCGCTGATCGGCGACAGCCTCGCCCGCCAGCTCGGCACCACGGGCGCGTCGAAGCGCACCGACACCGGCGGGCTGCTCCTGCTGGTCTCCCCGCCCGGCTACGGCAAGACGACTCTCATGGAGTACGTCGCCGACCGGCTCGGGCTGATGCTCGTCAAGGTCGGCGGCCCGGCGCTCGGCCGCACCGTCACCTCGCTGGACCCGGCCGACGCGCCGGACGCCACCGCCCGCCGCGAGATCGAGAAGATCAACTTCGCGCTGGCGGCCGGCAACAACACCCTGCTGTACCTGGACGACATCCAGCACACCTCGCCCGAGCTGCTGCAGAGGTTCATCCCGCTGTGCGACGCCACCCGCAGGGTGGACGGCGTGTGGGACGGCGAGCCGCGCACCTACGACCTGCGCGGCAAGCGGTTCGCGGTCTGCATGGCCGGCAACCCGTACACCGAGTCCGGCGACCGCTTCCGCATCCCCGACATGCTCGCCAACCGGGCCGACGTGTGGAACCTGGGCGACGTCCTCACCGGCAAGGAGGACGTCTTCGCGCTCAGCTTCGTCGAGAACGCCCTCACCGCCAACCCGGTGCTCGCCCCGCTCGCCGCCCGCGACCGGGCCGACCTCGACCTGCTGGTCCGGCTGGCCGCCGCCGATCCCACGGCCCGCGCGGACCGGCTCACGCCCGCCCTGCCGCCCGCGGAACTGGAGCGCGTCCTCGCCGTGTTGCGCCACCTGCTGGCGGTGCGCGAGGCCGTGCTCGGGGTGAACGCGGCCTACATCACCTCCGCCGCCCAGTCCGTGGCGGCCCGCACCGAGCCCCCGTTCCGGCTGCAGGGCTCGTACCGCGACATGAACAGGATCGCCCAGCGGCTGCGGCCCGTCATGAACGACGCCGAACGCGAGGCCGTCGTCCGGGACCACTACACCGCCGAGGCCCAGACCCTCACCACGGGCGCCGAGGCCAACCTGCTCAAACTCGCCGAACTGCGCGGCACGCTGAGTACCGCACAGGCCGCCCGCTGGGCCGAGGTGAAGGCCGCTTTTGTCCGCGCCCGCACCCTCGGCGGCCCAGAGGAGGACCCCCTGCTCCGCGCCGTCGCCGCCCTCGGCCTGCTCGCCGACCGGGTGGCGGCGGTGGAGTCCGCCATCACCCGGGCGCGCACCCGGGAGGAGGAGAGCCGGTGATCTGCTTCCTCGCCCCGCTGTCGGTCGCCGTCGTGATCGTCGCCCTCAGCACGGCGCTCCTGGTCCGCCGGGACCGGCGGCTGGCGCACCGCTGCCCGAAACGGGGCCGGCTGTCCGGAGGATGAGGCCATGCCGTCATCCTGGGCACCGGCGGGCGGCGGGGCATCCGCCGTCGCACTCGGAACCGGCCGGCCGGTCGCATCCCTTCGCCGCGGCGTGCCACCGACGATCGAGAATACCCCGGGTGGGTATATAGCGCAGGACCCTTGCGCGTCAGGACGGCTGGGAGGTCACCAGCGGCCGCAGGGCCCCACCGCGCAGGCGGTCCACCAGGGCCGGGGCGAAGCGGCGTGCCAGGAGGACGGCGACGAGGGCCACGACGCTGCCGACCAGGGCGCCCACCGCCACGTCGTGCGGGTAGTGGGCGCCGACGTAGACGCGCGAGGCGCCCATCGCGACGGCCGCGAGCAGGGCGACCGACCCGAGCCACCGGCTGACGAGGAGCAGGGCGACCGCGAAGGCGAAGGCGACGGTGGTGTGGTTGCTGGGGAAGGCGTAGTCGTCCGGGGCGGGGCACGCCTCTATGAGGAAGTCGTGGGGGAGGGCGCGGCACGGCCGGGGTTCCTCGAAGACGGACTTGATCCCGGTGTTGACCAGGTAGGCGAGGACGACGGCGAAGGGGGTGGCCAGCACGGCCGCCATCGCGGTGCTGCCCTGGCGCCGGGCGCGCCACCAGGCGACCAGCAGGAGCAGCGCGAACAGGCCCGTGCCGTACGCGGAGTACGCGGCGGCGGGCCCGTTCAGCCAGTGGGTGTGCCGGGCGAAGTCGGTGACGTCGGTGTAGAGGCCGCCGTCTATCGCCGCGCCGTCGAGGGCCTCGGTGGCGGGGGAGGAAGTCGTCATCAGGTGGGTCTCCGGGCCGTGGTTCCCGTGCGGTGCGCCCCTTCGGAAACGCACGCGGGCACAGAGCGGACGCGCAGATGAAGCACCGGCGTCCCGCAGCTGAACGTCTACAAGTGTGTAGACGTTAGCAGACGGGCGGCGGACCCGCACCACGGGCCCGCCTCACGGCTCGTCCCGCCCCTGGCGCCGGAAGTCCTCCCACGCCTGCCGCTGGATCTCCTCGGGGTCCGCGAGCAACTCGTCCAGGGGCTGCGGCGGCCCGGAGGGAGGCGGGGGCAGCGACGTGAGGGTGTCGTAGAGGTACCGGCAGGCCTCCGCCTCGGAGCGGAAACGGGCGAGGACGCGGTCCCGGGACCGCTGGCGCAGGCCGACGGCCCAGGTGTCCGCGCCGCCGCGCAGGAAGTAGTACGCGTCCGGCTCGACGGGCACCTCGTGCACGCCGGCGATCTCGTAGAACGCCTCGGGAACGCCCGCCGCGCGCAGGCGCGCGACGAGCTCCGTGCCGTCCAACCGGCCCCTCCTTTCCCGGCGTTCAGACCACCGGCACCTCGTCCAGGTACTGCGTCTTGACCAGGTCGGCGACCGTCGGGGTCGTCAGGTACTGCAGCCCCAGGCCGGGCTGCCCGAACCACGGCCGGATCGGGCCGGCCTCGACGGTGAACGGCTTGACGACCCGGTACAGGTGGTAGCTGTCCGGGAAGTCCTTCACGTAGGTGTCGAGGTTGCTCGGCGGGATCGCCCGCTTGGCGTACGGCGTGCCGGCGGGCGCGAGGAAGTTGCCGAGGCCGCTGCCGAAGAGGTCGACCAGCTGGCCCTCGTGCAGCGTCACAGGGCGCGAGTCCGGCTTGCCGTCGCGCATCAGGAAGCCGTTGTTGTCGGGATACCACCAGCCCGACTTCCCCGTCTTGGGGTCGGTCTGCCAGTAGCACCCGAGGAACCAGTAGGCGGAGGTGTGGTCCGTGCGCTGATAGCCCTTCAGCATGCTGCCGAGTACGCCGGTGTCCGGGAGGTATCTCGGCCCCAGCCGCCAGTCGCCGAGGTAGTAGCTCTGGTAGGCCGTGGACGGAGCGGAGTTGCTGCCGCGGGTGCGGTGCGAGGTCGGGCAGTCGGCGCTGTACGTCGCCCGGGGGTGGTCCGCGTGGGCCGTCGCCGGTGAGATGCCGATCAGCAGGAGGAGCGATGCCAGGGCGCTCCCCACGAGGGCGCGCAGTACGCGCATCCGGGGTCCCTTCTCTTCCGGCGCCGGCCAGGCGCCGCCTGGGGCGGGCGGCCGGCCGCGGTGACCGGTCGCCGGCCTGATCATGTGACGGCGCCAGTTCACTCCCGGTATGTCCCGGACGGCCGACGGCAGTCCGGACAGTCACCCGAACCGACCACGTCCCGTCCCCCGATGTGCCGAGCGGCCTCCCGGCGCCGACCGGCTCACGCGGGCAGGTTCAGCCGCCGGCGGCGCCGGGGCGGGAGGCCGGGGGAGCGCTCCCGAAAACAGGCGTGCGTGCGGGATCGCGACCATGCCAGCATGGCGTCGGGAAGCGAGGTCTCGTGGACGAGTTGAGGCGATTCCGGCTGGCGCTGGTCGCGTGGGCGGCCGGCGGAGCGCGGGCGGGGGCGGCCGCCGCGGCGGCCCGGGAGCTGGCGCACGGCGGCGTGCGGACGATCGTGCTCGTCGAGGGGAACAGCGACCGGGTCGCGCTGGAGGCGCTGGCCACGCGCCACGGGCGTGACCTCGGCGCGGAGGGCGTCGCGGTCGTACCGCTCGGCGGTGCCACGAACATCGGGCGTTTCCTGGACGTGTGCGGTCCCCCGGGGCTCGGCCTCCCGCTGGCCGGTCTCTGCGACGTCGGCGAGGAGCGGCACTTCCGGCGGCATCTGGAACGGGTCGGGCTCGGCTCCGGCCTCACCCGTGCCGGGCTCGAGGCACTCGGCTTCCATGTGTGCGTCGCCGACCTCGAGGACGAGTTGATCCGCGCTCTCGGAGCCGACGGCGTGCGGGACGTGATCGATGCGCAGGGCGAGACGCGCCCCTTCCACACCTTCCAGGGTCAGCCGGCCCAGCGGGACCGGCCCGTGGAGCACCAGTTGCGCCGCTTCATGGGCACGTACAGCGGCCGCAAGGCGCTTTACGCCCGGGCCATGGTCGAGCAGTTGGACCTCGGGCGCGTGCCCCGCCCGCTCGGGCGCCTCCTCACGCACGTCTGACCGGGCCGCCCGCGGCGGTTCGCGCACAGCGCCAGTTGGCGAGGCCTTACCCCCAACTCCTCTTTACGAAAGCTAGGTTGGTCGGTCATGGAGCTGGAGGAGGGAACCGTCGACGACCTGATGTCGCGGGGCAGGCACCCGGCCCCGGCCGGCCCCGGCGGGCTGCCCGCGCCCGGCCTTCCCCAGCGTGTCGACAAACCGTGTACCGGGCGCGGAGACCGGCGCGCCGCGGTGAAAGCCGTCGCTGTGCGGGACTCGGCTCCTGCTCAACCCGGTCGGCGCTCGCCACGCTTCACCCGTTGAGTACCTTCTGGACGCCCCCCGGCCATACACGGTGATCAGACTGCCGCTCGCGCGCCACGGTGACGCGTGACGAGGAGGGGATCAGATGAACCGTCTGGGAATCGCGACCGCGGCCGCCACGGCCGTGCTCCTGTCCCTGGCCGGCACCGGAGCGGCCGACGCCGGAGCGGCCGACGCCGGGACGACGCACGCCGGCACGACGCACGCCGGCACGACGCACGCCGGCACGACGCACGCCGGCACGACTCACGCCGGCACACCGAAGCTCCAGGCCCGGGACGACGCCTACACCGCGCACGCCGGCCGGACGCTGACCGTCGGCGCACGGCACGGCGTGCTGGCCGACGACAGCGGCAGCCCGGCGACCCTCGTCGCGCACACCAGGACCGCCCACGGCACGCTCGCCCTCCAGCAGGACGGCTCGTTCCGCTACACGCCCGACGCCGGCTACCACGGCACCGACACCTTCACCTACCGGATCAGCGACGCCGTACGCCTGTACCGGACCGGTCTCAAGCCCCTCGCCGACATCGGCGGGGTGTCGGTCACGGCCGGGGCGTACGGCTCGTCGCTGTACCCGGTGCCGGACTCGAAGGACGAGTTCTACGGCCTCACCGACCGCGGCCCCAACGTCGACGCGCCCAACGGCACCGACAAGGTGCTGCCGCGGCCCGGCTTCGACCCCGCGATCGGGAGGTTCCGGCTGACGGGCACGAAGGCCGTGCTGGAGCGGACCATCCCGCTGCGCGCCGCCGACGGCACCCCCTACAACGGCCTGGTCAACACCCAGGCCGGCACCGGCGAGAACCTCGTCGACCTGAAGGGCACACCGCTGCCGCACTCCCCGTACGGCTACGACTCCGAGGGACTGGTCGCCCTGCGCGACGGCACCTTCTGGGTGTCGGACGAATACGGCCCCTACATCACGCACTTCGACCGCAACGGCAAGGCGGTCGAACGGCTCTCCCCCTTCGACGGCTCGCTCCCCGCCGAGCTGGCGAACCGCGTGCCCAACAAGGGAATGGAGGGGCTGACCGTGACGCCCGACGGCCGCGCGCTCGTCGGCATCATGCAGTCCGCGCTCCAGGCGCCCGACCTGCCGGGCGGCGTCAAGGTCAAGAACGTCACCACGCTGCGCATCGTCACCTACGACCTGCGCACCCACGCCACGCACGAGTACGTCTACCTCCTCGACGATCCCAAGGCGAACAGCGGTGCGGTCAGCGAGATCACCGCGCTGAGCGCCACCCGCTTCCTCGTCGACGAACGCGACGGCAACGTCGAGCCGGGCGCCTACAAGAAGCTGTTCGCCATCGACCTCTCCGGCGCCACGGACGTCGGCCCGTCCGCCACGGTGCCGGGCGCGACGTACGACGCGGCGAAGGGCGGCCTGCTCGTCGGCCAGGCCCGGCAGACGATCGAGGCATGCGTGGGCGCCGCCGACACGGCCACCGCCACGGCCGTCCTGAAGTCCGCCGGCATCACCCCCGTCGCCAAGACCCTCGGGCTCGACCTCGGCGGCCTGGTCACCTCCCTCGACCCGACCGGCGGCTTCTTCGGCCACGACAAGATCGAGGGCGTCGCCACGACGGACGGCGGCCGCACCATCGTCGTCAGCAACGACAGCGACTTCGGCGTCGACGGCGTCTCCGACTCGACCCCGACCCCGCCCTACGCCCTGCACGCCAAGATCCTCCCCAACGGCACGCAGGACGACGGCGAGTACCTCTCCGTCGACACCGCCCGCCTTCCGGCGCGGACCGGCACGGCGACCGTGACGATCACCGTGAAGTGACACACGGAGGGGTTCCGGGACAGGCAGAGGCCCGCGCAGTGCCGGTGTGGGCCTCGGTGGGGTGTCGAGGGGCGCGGAGGCCGCCGTACGGGGATCACCGCAGGTGCATCGCGCCCCCGGCGGCCCGGGCGCGCGGGGCGCCGCGGCCTCGACCGTGAGCGTGACGGCGGCCATGGACACCGGGGGCGCGCAGGCCGGTGGGGCGCACGAGGCCGTCCTCGGCGACCGGTGTGGTCCGCGCGGGGCTGTCTCGCTGTCGCCGCGGTCGCCGGGATGTCGGTGGGGCGCATGAGGTCGTTTTCGGCGACCGGTGTGGTCCGCGCGGGGCTGTCTCGCTGTCGCGCAGTCGCTCCGGCCGCCGGGAACCCGGTGGGGCGCACGGGGCCGTCCTCCCCGACCGGTCCCGTCCCGCACGGGCCGTCCCGCTGTCGCTCCGGACGCCGTCCGCCGAAACGCCCGGATCCACTCTCCGCGGCGGCCGGACCTCGATCCGCCCCGCCGCCGAAGCAGCGCGGCGTGCGCCGTCCGCCGCTGGTTCTCCCGTGACGGGGCATACGGCAGGGAGCGAGACCTTCAGGGAGCGGGCATAGTGCCAGGGGGAGCCGGAGCAGCAGGAGGCGAGGAGATGGCGGGGCCGGAGACCACGGACACGGACGGCAAGCAGCCCGGGCCGGTACCTGCCGCCGAGCTCACCCACGCCCTGGAGGCCCTCGGGGCCGGGGCCTACCTCGTGGACGAGCAGGGCCACATCATCGCCGTCAACACCCGCGCCCAGGACCTGCTCGGCCACCGCGCCGAGGACCTGCTCGGCCAGGACGCCCACGACCTGCTGCACCGCGAGCCGCACGGCCAGCCGCTGGCCACGACGCAGTGCCGGATGCGGCAGGCGTTCCACGCCGGACGCTCGGCTCAGGGCGAGCAGGAGTACTTCGCCCGCGCGGACGGCTCGCTCCTGCCCATCTCCTGGACGATCACTCCGTATGCCGCCGCCGGCCGTACGGGCTGCACGCTGGTGATGTTCCATTCCGAGGGCCGGCCGGAAGCCGTCGGTCCGCGCCCGGACCAGGCCGCCGAGTCGCTGACCGACTACGACCGGCTGGCCCTGCTCGCCGAGACCACCACCCGGCTGACCTCCACCTTCGACATCGACGAGGCCCTGCGCCGGCTGGTGGACCTGGTCCTGCCCCGGCTGGCGGACTGGGCCGTCATCGACCTGATCACCGAACAGGACGAGGTGTGGCGCACCGCCGTGGTCCAGGCCGCCGGCGAAGGCCTGGTGCACCACGAGGACCTCCAGGGTCCGATGCCGCCGGTCCCCGAGGAGTCCCCCATGCCCCTGTCCCGGGCCCTGCGCGGCGTCGCCTCCGCCCTGGCCGGCCCCGAGACCTACCAGGGCGCCCCGGACGCCGGCATCGCGGTCGAGCAGCGGCGCCTGTTCGAGAGCACGGGCATCCACTCCGCGGCCATCGCGCCCATCCGCAGCACCCGCGAGGTCCTGGGCGCCCTCACCCTGGGCCGCGCCGAGAAGCCGGGGAGGTTCACCGTCGCCGATCTGCCCCTGATCGAGGACATCGCCCGCCGGGCCGGCCTGGCGCTGGACAACGCCCGCCTCTACCAGCGCCAGCGGGCGGTGGCCGAGACCATGCAGAACCACCTGCTGCCCCAGATGCCGCGCGTGCCCGGACTGCAGATGGCCGTGCACCACGTGCCCGCCCCGCACGCCTCACAGGTCGGCGGTGACTGGTACGACGCCTTCACCCTCTCCGACGGCGCCACCGCGCTGGCCATCGGAGACGTCGTCGGCCACGATCTGGAGGCCGCCGCCGGCATGGCCCAGCTGCGCAACATGCTGCGCGCCTACGCGTGGTCCCAGCAGGAACCCCCGAGCCGGGTCGTCGAACGGCTCGACGAGGCGATCATGCCCATCACCGACGTCGCCATGGCCACCCTCGTCTTCGCCCGGGTCACCCGGACCGAGGACGGCCCGTGGCAGCTGTCCTGGACCAACGCGGGCCACCCGCCGCCCCTGCTCGTCACCCACGACGGCCTGGCCGAGTACCTCACCGACGGTCACGGCATCCTGCTCGGCACCGGGGTGCACCGGCCGCGCCCCGACGCCACCGTTCAGCTGCCGCCGGGATGCACTCTCCTGCTGTACACCGACGGCCTCGTCGAGGCGCCCGGTCGGACCCTCGACGACGGCCTGAATCGGCTGCGCCAGCACGCGGCCGCCCTCGCCCACCGCGCCCTGCCGTCCTTCACGGAACAACTCCTGCACCGCGTCCAGCCGCCCGGCCTCGACGACGTCGCCCTCCTGGCCCTGCGCACCCCGCGGTGATCCGCCGCGAGGAGGCCGCGCAAGCGCGGCCGGCCCCTGCCCTCACAGGCCGAACAACCCGGCCGCGTTGTCGTGGCACACCGCCCGCAGCCAGTCCTCACCGAGCCCGAGCCGCTCCAGGGCGTGCAGCTGGTGCACGTAGGGATACGGGATGTTCGGGAAGTCGGAGCCGAGCAGAACGCGCTCGCCGAGCCCGGCGAGCCGGGGCAGGGCCCGGCGCGGGAAGGGCATGAGCGCCTCGGTGAAGTCGGTGAACGCCATCGTCGTGTCCAGCCGCACCTGCCCGTACCGCTCGGCGAGGCCGAGGAAGTCCTCGTACTCCGGCATCCCCACGTGCGCGACGATCAGCCGCAGCTCCGGGTGGCGCGCCAGCACCCGTGCGATCGGCTCCGGACCGGTGTGCTTGCCGGGCGCGGGCCCGGAGCCGCAGTGGATCACCACGGGTATCCGGGCCTCGGCCAGCAGCCCCCAGGCCTGCTGGAGCAGCTCGTCGGCCGGGTCGTACGCCCCCACCTGCACATGCGCCTTGAACACGCGCGCGCCCGCCTCGACGGCCTCGCGGACGTACGTCCCGACGCCCGGCTCCGGGTAGAGGGTGGCGGTGTGCAGGCAGTCGGGGGTGCGCCGGGCGAACTCGGCCGCCCAGCCGTTCAGCCAGCGGGCCATGCCGGGCTTGTGCGGGTAGAGCATCGCGGTGAAGGCCCGCACCCCGAACTCGCGGAGCAGCGCGGTGCGTTCCGCCTCCTCCTTCCGGTAGGCGATCGGCCACTCGAGCCCGCCGATCAGTGGCCCGTTCGTGTCGAAGTAGCCCCAGACCTTGTGCAGGACACGCTCGGGCATGAAGTGCGTGTGGACGTCGATCAGTCCGGGCAGACCGAGCCGCTCCCAGAAGCGGCGGACCTCACCGGCCTCCGCACTCGCGCCCGCCGCAGTGCCGTGATCATTCATACCGCCCACCATCGCCCTTGGTGAGAGCCCAGGTCCACCCCCGGAACGGCTCTGTCGGCACGGCCCCGCCGAAACGAACTAGTCCACTCCGGCGGAGTCGATCACTGTTACTCACTTTCGGGTGACGACCTGCCCCGGGGCGGGCACGGGCGGCCGGAACCGGAAGCCGCGGAGGCCAGTGCTCAGGCGGCATCGGAGCCTGACGAAAGGTCAATCGGGGAGTTCGGGAAATATATGGACGTTGCAGCCGCCAGTAACTGGAATATGTTGAAACGGTAATGACCGACACGTCTCCCCCACATACCGGTCGCCCCGGTTGCAGAGTGTGAGTGCGCGGCCAGCCGGCCGCGATCCGCACAACGCACCCGTGCCGGCCTGCGACGCCTCGGCATCGCAGGCGCCGGGCACGGTGCTCCGGACCTCTGTAGGGGGATCCTCGTGACCGTTCTCGCAGCTGTGCGTCGCATGACCGCCGTGGCCGCCGTGGCCGCCGTCGCCGTGGGTGCCGTCGCCCTGCCGGCCGCCGCCGCCGACCACCACCACCCGGCAGCTCGTGCCCACCACGGCACGGTGTACATCAGCGGCGTGCAGGCCCACTCCGCCCGGGACCACTCCGTCCGCGCCCTGGACCGTGAGTGGGTCTCCATCACCAACAACTCCCGCCGCGGCATCAGCCTCAACGGCTGGACCCTCTCCGACAGGGACGGCCACACCTACCGCTTCCGGCACTACTACCTCGCCGGCCGGTCGTCCGTCCGCGTCCACACCGGCGTCGGCCACGACACCCGCACGGACCTGTACCAGGACCGCCGCCGGTCGGTGTGGGACAGCGTCGACAAGGCCACCCTGCGCAACGAGCACGGCCGCATCGTCGACGACGCCTCCTGGGGCCGGCGCTCGCACCGCTGACCGGCACCGCTGACCAGGCCCACGGCCCTGAACCCTCAGGGCCGTGGGCCTTCGCCGTGCCGCGCCCGACGTGGTGACGGTGCCGCGCTCCGGCTCCGCCCGAAGCGGACCGTCACGTCACGCACCGGGCCCGGCCGCGGCCGTCGCCCGAACGGCCCAGCGCACGGCGCATCACCTGTCCGGCGGACCTGGCGTGCAGCCGGTTACCGGGCCCGCCACCCTAGGATCCACCGGGCAAACAGGACGTCATTGCCCTCGTCGGGCAGGGTGGGGTCACTGGACGACCGAAGGAGACCGGATGTCGCAGTGCGCGGGCAGAACCCGTTGGCGGCGCTTCGCGGCCGTTCTCGTCGCCGGCGTCACCGCCGGTTCGGTGCTCGCCATCGCCATGGCCCAGGGTGTCCTCGCCGCGTCGTTCTTCATCTCCGGCCAGAAGTTCCAGATCCGCGTGCAGAAGCTGACGGTCAGCGGCTTCAGCCTCTACAGCATGATCGACGTGACCAGGAAGCACCAGCTCGTGCCCGTGCTCGTCACCGGATCCCGGCGGGCGGCGCTGAGCGGGCTGTGCCAGTCCGTGGTGATCGACGTGCCGGTGCTGGGGCCGCAGACGGTGAAGGTGACCGGCGGCGAGGAACGGCCCGTCGAGGCCTCGAACCTGTTCCTCGACGTGACGTCCCAGTCCGCCGACCAGGCGAACTTCACCGACCTCGACATCGGTGTCGCCCAGGGAGCCATCAGCAAGGGACCGGTCCGTCCCGACGACCGGAACTCGCGGTTCTTCGACCCCGACCTCCCCGGACAGCAGGCCACGTCCGTCTCCCTGACCGACGTGCGCCTGACCGCGGTCGCGGTCTCCGCCGCCACGTTCGACGTTCCCGGCCTGAGCGCCGTTCTCGAGCAGGGCCGCGACGAATGCTTCTGACGTCGCCGCGACAGGCGATCGCCAGGGTCGCCGGCGGCCGGGGGAAGACACCCGTCACCGTGGCGGAGGCCCGCCGCGGATTCAGGGCCTGGCGCGGCGAACGCCTCTTCTGGGCCGGGCTGTTCACCGGCAAGGCCGGGCTGCCCATCCTCCACCTGCCGTAGGCGCACCTCGGCCTGTGCGGCGGCTCCCTGGCCCGCGCCTGGCTGCCACCCGCCGCCGGCCCGTCGAACCACGCGCCTGCGACCGCTCCGACGGACACGGGCGCACGGAGCGGCCGGCACCGACCGGGCCACCGGACCTCCTGAGCGGCGGTCCGTCCCTCGCGGGAGCGCGCTGCCTCACCGGGCGCCCGCGTCCTCCCCGCCGGGCTGGGTCACCATGACGGTCGCGGACTCGACCGCGCCGGGGGTGTAACGCGAAGGCGCCCCCGGCGCGTGCAACGAGATGACGTCCGACCACGAAGGGACACACGGTGAGGGAACCACCCGCGGACTACCTGGAGTTCGCAGCCGCCCGCAGCGGACCCCTGTTCCGCACGGCGTGCCTGCTCACCGGCGACTGGCACCTCGCCGAGGACCTGGTCCAGGAGACCCTCGCCAAGATGTACCGCTCGTGGTGGCGGATCAACCATGCGGGCTCGCCCGTCGCCTACGCCAACACCGTGCTGGTGCGCACCTACATCTCCCAGCGCCGGCGCCGCAGTTCCACCGAGCGTCCCAGCGAGCGGCTGCCCGATACGGCGGGTCCGGCGCCGGACACGGAGCTGCGGATGACGCTGCTGGACGGCCTGGCCCGGCTGACGGCGAAGGACCGTGCCGTGCTGGTGCTCCGCTACTGGGAGGACCGCTCGGTGGAGGAGACCTCCCAGGTCCTCAGGCTGTCGCCGGGCGCCGTCCGGATCCGCAGCATGCGGGCGCTGCACCGGCTGCGCGCCGTGCTGGGCGCCGACCTGGCCGACCTTGCTGCGTGAAGGCGTGAAGGCGTGAAGGCGTGAAGGCGTGAGGCATGAGGCATGACGGCGTAACGAGCGAAGGCCTGACGACGTGAAGCATGACGACGCGCGGCCCGACGCCCTGCCGCGGATGCCGCCGCGTCCCCGCCGCGACAACGCCACCGCCCCCGCCACGCCCCGCCGCGACACAACGCCGCGACAACGCAGCAGAAAGCCCCGGAACGCCCCGGAACGCCTCGAACCCCACACGAACGGAGACCCGCGATGTCCCTCGACGAGGACTTCGAGACCCGGATGAGCCGCGCCATGACCCGCGCCATGAGCCACGCCGCCGGCGAGTTCCCGCCCCACTCCGCCGACCTGGTACGGCGTTCCGTCGCCCGGGGTCGTCGTAAGCGGCTGTTCGCCGCCACCCGCGTCGCCGTCACGGCCGTCGCGGTGGTCACCGCGGGCGGCGCCCTGATGGCCACGGGCGCTCTCGGCGACCACGGCTCCGCCGATCCGGACCGGCTGTGGGCCGCTGCCCCGGCGCGCCCCATCGAGCCGCCGCCCTCCCGGGCGCCCGCGCCGATCAGCGGCGAGGAGATGGTCCGCACGCTCAAGAGCCTGCTGCCGCCCGGCGGCACCGTCTCGGCGGCCTCGGGCAGGGGGCCCCAGGCCGGCCCGTCCGCCGTCTGGCCGACGGCCAAACTCACCTACTCCACCGCGAAGGGGTCCGCCGGCATCGACATCGCCCTCTCCCGCCCGGAGCCCGGCATCCCCGGGGACCAGCAGGGCCAGGGCGGATGCCTGCCGGTCGAGGTGCGCCCGTACGACAGGTGCACCACCCGGCACCTCCCCGGCGGCGCGGTGCTGAACACCACCGAGTCCTACACCTACCCCAGCAGCGACACCGGGCAGAAGCGCTGGTACGTGGTGCTCACCACCGCCGACGGCGCCCAGATCACGGTGCAGGAGTTCGGCGGTGGCGGCGAGAAGGCGTCGTCCGGCGGAGCCGACCCGCTGCTGTCCATCGCCCAGCTGACCTCGATCGTGCGCAGCCCGGCGTGGAAGAAGGTGATCAGTGCGCTGCCCGCCCGGGAGGCAGCCCTCTCCCGCCCGTCCGCCACGGCCAGGAAGCGCGTACCCGCGGCACGCATGACCGGGGTGCTGACGTCCCACCTGCCCCGGGGCGGGACCGTCTCCGACCTGAACCCCGGCGACGGGATGGTCCAGCTGGTCTACGACGACGGCCACGGGAAGACCATGGTCGAGGCCGACGCGCAGTACGGCATGACCGCCCTCCTGACCGCGCACATGGACTGCGCCGGCGTCTCGGGACACTGCGAGGCCACCACGCTGCCCGACGGCACCCGGGTCAAGAAGGTCCAGGGGCCCTCGGAGAAGGGCGGCGCGGCCCAGGTGTGGCTGGTCGACACGCTGCGTCCGGACGGCCGCCGGGTGGCGGTCCGAGAGGTCAACTCCTACGCCGAGAGCGGCCCGGTGACCCGCCCCCGCCCGGCGCTGAGCATGGAGCGCCTGCTGGCCATCGCGCTCGACGGGCGGTTCTTCACGGCCTGAGCGTCGACCGGCCGCCCCGGCAGATGCCGGGCGTCCGTTCGGCGCCGGGGAGGCTAGTGGTGCTTCCCGCCGCCTGTCCGGCCCTTCCCGGCCGCGTTGTCCGTGCCGCCGCTGTTCCTGCCGGAGGCGCCGGTGTTGTTGCCGGAAGTGCCTGTCCTGCCCGTCGTACCGGTTCCCGCGCCGGACCTGTGCACGCCGGCAGTCCTGCTCGGTACGGTCGTCGCGCGCGTCAGTTGCTCGGAGCAGTACGCCACGACCTTGTCCTGGCCGCCGGCCGCCGCCACGAGCTGCCGCCAGACCCTCGCGTCGAGCGCCTTGCCGTGGCCGCGCACGTGCTCGTAGGCGCGGCAGCGGGCTTCGTCGTCCCTGGCGCGTGCCGGTCCGGCCGTCGGCCGGGGGCGGCCGCCCGTCGCCGAGGACGCCGTGTCACCCGGCCGCCCGGAAACGTGCGCCGAAGGACGCGTGGTACCTCGGTCGGCGCCGCCACCGCCGGCGGGGGAGCCGACGGAACCGATGGCCGCGACGGCCACACCGCCCACGGCGAGGCTGGCGAACACCGCGCCCAACGTCACCTTCAGGGAGCGCCGGGGAAGCCGCATTCCGGACGGTCGCCAGTCGTCCCGTCGCCGGGCATGCGACTGGTGCGCGCCCGTTTCGCGGGCCGCCCGGAACGCGGCCAGGGCCCGCTGCTCGGCCTGTGGGTCGAGATCCTCGGCGCGCATCGCGGCGGCCAGCACCGCTTCCAGGGCGCCGGTGTCACACACGTCCGGGGGGCCGGTCGGGGTGACGCCGGGCCCACACCGGCGGCCCGTGACTCCGCCGCTGCTCAACCCCTCACCCATGTCCGCTTCCGTTCCTGTCCCGCTGACGCTGTTCGCGCGGCCCGCCGGGCCGGGCCGCCCGTGCGCCGGCTGCCTGCCGTCGCCGTTCATGTCGACTTCCCCAGCGTGCGGTGGGCCCCATCCGTCACACCCTCCTCCGCCTCGGCACGGGCGCCCCATTGGCGGGCGAGGCGTTTCAGCCCCCGGTGGGCGGCGGTGCGCACCGCGCCCGGGCGCTTGCCGAGGACGCGTGCGGCGGCGGGACCGTCCAGGCCGACGACGACCCGCAGGAGCACCGCCTCGGCCTGATCCCGGGGCAGTCCGCGGACCAGTTCCAGGGCCCGCTCGGTGGAGAGGGACTCCAGTGCCTGGTCATGGGTGCTGTGCGGACCGGGCAGGTCCAGTACGTCCTGTTCGGTCCCGCCGGTGCGGGGCCGCACGCGCCGGCGGCGCAGATGGTCCAGCGCCCGGTGCCGGGCGATGGTCGCGGTCCAGCCTCTGAAGCCCGCACCGTCGCCCCTGAAGCGCCCGAGGTCGCGGGCTATCTCCAGCCAGGTGTCGGACGCCACGTCCTCCGCGTCGTCGCCGACGATGCCGCGCAGGTAGCCGAGCAGAGCCGGTTGCACGATCCGGTAGGCGATCGCGAAGGCCGCCTCGTCGCCGTCCTGGGCCCGCGCGACCGCCGCGCCCAGTTCCCCGTCGCGCGCCTGCACGCGCCGGGGTTGCCGTACCTGGCTCAAGATCGTCCTCGTTCACGCGTGGTGGTGATGAATGCCCGCCGTCCGCCGCACTCGCCGAATCGGCGCCCCCGGTGTTTCAGCGTTCGTCGTCACAGAAGTGTCACAACGCATCAGGGGCCCCTCGCGTCCTCGCCGGTGCCGGGTGACGTTTCGCGCGGCCCGTGCGCTGGTCGGATACCGGACCCGGTACCGGCGGGGCCTCCTGACGGCACCGGCGCCGCAGCCCGTTTCCGGGACCTCTTTCCGTGCCGCTCGCCTCTCCCCCCGGGGGCGGCACGGAGAGGGAGGGGGACGGCCGGAACCCCGACCACTGAGCGGGGTTCCGGCCGCCCGCGTGATGCTCACGCGTCCCTGTGCGCTCCTTCCTGCATGAGTGCGTACCTCCGTCTGCGCGCGGTGCCTCCCCCTGCGCTGCGCAACAGCGCGATCTGGCTGGAACGGCTTTTCGAGGGCGACGCGGAGACCGTCCGCCGCTGCCGTGACCAGGAGCGCATCTACAGCGGCGCGCCCGCGCATCCCCCTGTTCCGGGGCGGTCCCGGGGGCAGGTGGTGCTCGGCGGCCGGCCGGTGTTCCGAGCCGACCGGCACGAGCCGCCGCTCCTGGTGCTGACCGCAGCGCAGGCCCGCCGCGTGGCCGGGTTTTTGGCGGCGGCCGACTTCGACGCGCTGTGGGACTTCGCCCGGGACGAACTGCTGCCCCGCTACGGCGGCCTGACCGCGGAGCCCGAGACGTGGGGCGCGTTCGCGGCGGCCCACCGGGAGCTGACGGCGTTCTACACGCGCACGGCCGAGCGCGGGGAAGCCGTGGTGAAGTGGCTGTCCGAGGCGTGAGGTGCAACAGCCCTGACGTGACCGACCGCCACCGCGGCCGTACCCGTCGGATCACCCTGGCCCAGCAGGGTCAGTCGGCCAGCCGGTTGATGGCGGCGGCCGCGATGCCCTCCATGTAGCCGGGGTCGTCGGTGGGCTGACCGGCGAGCTCGACGATGCCGAACCGGTGCCCGCTGCGGATCACCGCGACACCACCGGCGGCGTTGCCGTCGCCGCTGAAGGCCGGGTACCACCTGCCCGTTCCGCCCCTGACGGTGAGCGCGTGCCCCGTGCCGTAGTACCAGTGGCCCTCCGGCTCGTCCTGGCAGCCGCGCACCAGCTTGTTCAGCTGCTTCTCGTACGAGGCCGCCGACGCGTCGGTGGAACCCTCCGCGACGGATTCCGTCAGCAGGGTGTCCTGGGTGTCGAAGGTCCAGATCACCTCGGCGTAGCCGCCCGCCCTCCCCTTGGTCAGCGCGCGCATCGTCTCCTCGCCGGAGCACGCCGACAGGGCCTGCTTCCCGGTCGTGCCCACGGTCGCGCCGACGGGAAGCAGGCCCTGCTGGTAGAAGTCGTCCTGCTGGAGCAGGCTGCCGGTGCCGAGGCCCGCGGAGCTCGTGTGCGTGCCGGCGGCAGCGGGCTGCGCGCCGATGCCGGCCGCGAGCAGGGCGGCACCGACGAGGGCCGCCACTCCCGCGGTACGACCCCGGCGTGAGAGCTTCCGGCCGGTGGCCGCGTACGTGTCGAACATGTCATCTCCTGTCTGGTCGTGACGCGGTTCGCGTCCTCGTACCGGGAGATGCCGGGAGTGCGGGGAATGTTGGACGGCGGTCTGCCGCGATTCATATGAGCCACGTCACATGGAGCGGTGGGGTCGGGACGGGCTCAGAGCCGTGTCACGGCCGCACGGACGATCCGCGTCATCGCGGCCGTGCCCAGGCAGGCGTCGACCTCCAGGACCCCGTAGTGGGAGCCGTTTTGGAGAATGGCGACGCCTCCGCACGGCTCCTTGCCGCGCGGTGCGGTCCCCGTGGTGTTCAGGTCACCGTCGTAGGAACCCATCCAGCTCGCGGTGATGCCCGGCGCGACGTCGATCGTGCGCGTCGGTCCGTAGACCCAGTGGCCGGCGGGCTCCTGCTGGCACGGCACTTCCTCCAGCAGCAGGCGCTGGGCGAAGTTCCGGGCCAGGGCCGGGCTCCCGGCGTCACCGGCGACCTCGCGCGCCACCTGGTCGCCGATGTCCACCGCCAGTGTGGGGTCGCTGCCGTCCGTCTTCGTGGTCGTCACCCACCCGCGGAAGTGCGCGTCGGGCCCTCCCAAGGTCTCACCGAGAGTCTTCTCGCCGGCGCAGGCCGCGTTGGCGTACCGGCCGTCGCCGACGCGGTCCCGCACGTAGATGCGCCGGGTGAAGCCGACCTTGCGGAACTCGGCCGCGGCCAGCAGGTGTTGGTACGTCATGGGCCCGTTGGCAGGCTTCGGCGCCGCGGAGCCGCCGCCGCCCGAGGAAGCCGCGGTGCCCGGCGTCGCGGTCGACGAGGCCGCGCTGCCTGGCGTCCCTGTCGGGGCGGTCGTGGCGCCCGGCGTCGCCCGCGGAGTGGTCGCGGTGCCCGGCGTCGCTCTCGGGGCGGCCGGAGCGGAGCGGGCGGGCAGCACGAACCGGCCGGTCAGCAGGCCGAGTCCGATGGCTGCCACCATGACGACGACGATCGCCCGAGCCCGCATGGCAGCGCGTCTCAGACGCCGCCGCCGAGGCGGTCGCGCATGAAGCGGCGAGCCTGGTGGATACGGTCCTTGACGGTGCCGAGGGGAGCGCCGGTGATCTCGGCCACCTGGAGGTAGGTCAGGTCCCCGAGATCCCGCAGCACGAAGGACTCCACCAGGGCCGGATGCCGCTCCTCGAGCGCGGCCAGCGACTCCATCAGGTCCAGGCGGGTCCCCGCGATGACGCTCGTCGTCCGCGGATCGACCCCCTCGGGCACGACCGCATGGCTGTCCTCCGCGCGCCGGCGCATCGAGCGGTATGTGGACCGGGCGGCGTTCGAGGCGATCACCGTCACCCACCCGAGGAACGAGCCCCGTCCGCCGTACTCGTGCAGATGCGTGCTGATGGACAGCAGCGCGTCCTGCGCGGCCTCTTCGGCGTCGGCGTGGTGCGGAAGGAACCTGGAGCAGCGGCGCATGACCACGGGCCTGAGCCGGACGAGGAGGCGGTCCAACGACGCCCGGTCCCCCGCCTGGGCGGCCGCCACGAGCCGCGCCAGCTCTTCCTCCGCGATCACCCTGCCGCCCCCGTTCCCCTCCGGCCCGAACTCCACCCCGCCCACCGTGGTGCCCTGCCGCGTCGCCTCGGGCACAATGTCGCCGCATGCAGAAGCTGGGCCGTTATCTCCTCGAGGAGAGGCTGGGAGCCGGTTCGTTCGCCACCGTGTGGAAAGCATACGATCCCGAGCTCGACACGGATGTCGCGGTCAAGGTGCTGGCCGACAACTGGGCGTCGAACGCCGACGTACGGCAGCGGTTCCTGACGGAGGCGCGGCTGCTCCGCAGGATCTCCAGCCCGCGTGTCGTACGAGTCCACGACGTCGGTGTCCAGCACGACCGGCCCTACTTCGTCATGGACTACGTCCGGGGTGGCACGCTGGCCGAGAAGATCGGGCACTGCGGGCCCGCGGAGGCGCTCCAGTTCGCCGCCGAAGCCGCACACGCCGTCCAGGTGCTGCATGACGCGGGCGTCGTCCACCGCGACATCAAGCCGTCGAACCTCCTGCTCGACACGGACCGCACACCCACGGCCGTACTGGTCGCGGACCTCGGCAGCGCCAAGCACCTGGCCGACGCGTCGGGCCTGACGGTGACCGCGGGCACCCCCGCGTACATGGCCCCCGAACAGGCTTTCCAGACGGGCGGGTTCGACGGCCGGGCCGATGTGTACGCCCTCGCTGTCGTCACCTTCGAACTGCTCACCGGCCGCAAACCGTTCGGTCCCGCCGGTCGTGCGATCCCCACGAGGGAGCCGGGAGCTACGCGGTCCCTGCCGGCGATCTCCGGCGACCTGGGCCTTCCGGGCGGCATCGACGCACTTCTCCGTGCCGCGCTGTCCGTAGCTCCCGAGGACCGGCCCCGCACCGCGCAGGCATTCGCCGACGCCCTGCTGTCCCGGGGGACCCGGGAGGCGGCCCCGGCCGGTCGCTCGGGGCCGTCACGCCTCGTGGTCTGGCTCGCTGCGGTCGCCGTGTTCCTGGTGACGACGCTGCTGACCTGGTGGGCGCGCTGAGCCTGCCGCATCGACCGCCGGGAGCGGAGCCCGCCCCACGCGCGAACTCCGTGATCGGCGTATCGAGGAATGTGTCCGGCGGTGAGACCGCACGAGGATGTGCGAAAGGGCCGTAGAAAAAGTGAGGAGACCCGCCGCTCGGTGCCGAGGCCGGAGCCGTCCGTGGTCCGGAATCCGGAAAGGGCTGGGAAGGAATGGGCTGGGGCCCGCACTCCAGGAGTGCGGGCCCCAGCCACATGATGCACGAACCACTGGCTCGCGGCTTCTCACGTCAGTGTCAGGCGGGAACGATGTTCTCGGCCTGCGGGCCCTTCTGACCCTGCGTGACGTCGAAGGTAACCTTCTGGCCCTCCTGAAGCTCGCGGAAGCCCTGAGTGGCGATGTTCGAGTAGTGGGCGAAGACGTCCGGGCCGCCACCCTCCTGCTCGATGAAGCCGAAGCCCTTTTCCGCGTTGAACCACTTCACGGTGCCAGATGCCATATTGAATCTCCCTTGGGGGGCAGTGCCGGACTCCACACTTTGCGGAGCCGAGTCGCCGCGATGATCACCCCTCCGGAAAGATCCGGAAAGCTTTGAAAGATAAATCTCCGGCAACCAAAACTGCAACTGCTATCACGCTAACACAGGCCGGATGCAAGCGGCGCGCATTTTCGTGCGCCGTCAGAATTGTCATCCCGCCCCACTGCGTATTTCTGCAGCGGCGGGACTAGGTATCCTCGCCGCGCTCGTTCAGCTTCCGGCTCATTTCCCGGTACAGCCGGCGGGCGTCGTCCAGCTGGTCCTCGAGGGAGACGATGCGGCACGCGGCCTCGATGGGGGTGCCCTGGTCGACCAGCTCGCGGGCGCGGGCGGCGACGCGCAACTGACGGCGCGAGTAGCGGCGGTGACCGCCTTCCGAACGCAGAGGCGTGATCAGCCCCACCTCCCCGACGGCCCGGAGGAAGGCGGGGGTGGTGCCGAGGACGTCGGCGGCCCGCCCCATGGTGTAGGCGGGATAGTCGTCGTCGTCCAGGTTGCCGGCGGCAGGGGCGTTCTCAGCGGGCATGGCACCTTCGTTTCGGGGACGCGGCGCATGAGCCGGGCGTGCCCGGCACCGGCGTTCCACGATCCGGCACCATCCGCGTCGTGCGACAACCCTAACGCCGGCGGACACGGGGATGTGGGCTCGCCGCCACAGATTTCCTCTGGCCGTCGGGCCGCACTCGGCTCGCCGCACGGCACCGTTCCGCCCGCCGGATGCCGGCGGGCCCGGTCCTGGGAGTGGCGGAGCGCCGCGGACGACGCTCCCTGCCCGTTCCGCGTACTGGCGCCGCCTCCGCAGGAGCGAGCGCCTCGTCCGCTGTTGACGGCGCGCCGTACGACAGGCGGAGGGCGCGGCGCGGGCAGGGTGGCGCGGCCGGCCGAGTCACCCGCCTGTCGGGCGAGGCAGGCAGGTGACCGTCGGTGACGAGGACGGAGCGGCTGCCGCAGAGGGCCTCGCGACCTCCTCGCCGGCGCCGCCTCCCGCCCACGGGCGTCCATCCCGTCCGACGGGCGGACGACTAGGCCGCCCTGGCCCTCCCCGCGCGCATGCCCGAGGCGGGCTCCTGGTCGTCCTTCAGCGGCCACGCCTCCTCGTCCCCGAAGTCGGGGGCCTGGAAGGGGTTGGTCGCCGGAGGCGGCGTCGCTGCGGTGGAGCAGCGGGGTTGCCCGTCCGGGGCGGAGAACAGCGGCGTCAGGTCGATGAGAGTCTCTCTTTCGTCACAGGCCCGCGAAGGAGCCTGGTGTGCCGTGACCGGGCACAGTGGTCCTACAGCTTGGTCATCTTGGCGTACGGGCTCAAGATCCGCATCTGGGAAGAGCCGAAATCGACGAGCGCCGCGATTCCGTCCTCCATGGCGACGACCCGGCCGAGGCCGTACACGTCATGCGTCACCTGGTCGCCCACGGCGAAGTGCTTGGGAGCCGGTGGGACGGGGGCCTTGAAGGGGCTGGTGGGCAGATGACGCTTCGGTGCAGCAGGCTTTGTCATGGCTCAGTATGCGCCTCCGCGCGCCCCGCTCGCTGTGGCCGTGGGCACAGATCCGTACGGTACGCGGCGCGTCACGCCGCTGACCTGGGGTTTCGAGAGCGGGCAGGACGAGAAAACGACGTGGCCCGTCTTCGTCGATCGCGGCTGAGCCGGCGGTCCGGACGGCGCGGAGCCCCTGGATCCCTGAACCCGTGGCTCGAATCGAGCGGGTGACGAGAATCGAGATCACGGGCTCGGCTCGGGGAGCGGCGCGGTTCTGCGGGGTCGGATCTCCTGTTCACGTGCCCGGCCGCCAACTGAGCTGCTGTCACCCAGCTTTGCTGCCTCTGAGCTGCCCGCGTCGAAGCGCGCGCCGCTCTTTGCCCGGCAGGGCTCCCGCAAGTTCCCCCACGCGGGAGAGATCGTGGCAGTCGCCACCAGGGCCGCCTCTGCACCACCACACCAGGGGCCCGTGCCCGGGGGACCCGTTCCCGTCCCAGTCGGCTGCCGTCCCGGCGGGGCGTGGGTGGACGCCGATGCGGTGGTACGGACAGACCGGCCACACCGTCCACCGCAGCTCCATCACGCTTTCCTGGGCCGCGGCGGCGACCAAGCCGAGAACGGTGAAAGCGTCGTCCGGCTCGTCGTCCCACTCCGGTCCTTGTGGATGGACGGCATTGCCCTGCCACCGGCCGTCCGACAGCGCGACGTGGATCTGGTCGGGCCAGTCGTCGGCGGCGCAGGGGCAGAGCATCAGGACCAAAGGGGGCTCGTCGGGCAACGTACCCGCCAGATCGCGGTTCACCACGGCGAGCGCGGCCTCGAATCGAGGCCACTGACCGGGCTCGACCCGTCGAGGCTCGTCAGGGGCGGGCCTGCCGGCAGGGAGGTTCATCAGGAACACATCATTTCGACGCCGCTTCCTCGCAGCTCTCCGCGACCTTCACCACGTCGAAGACCACCGGGACATCGATGATCTGCTGGTTCGGGCCCGGCTGGGAGTCGCAGATCTTCCACGCGGCCGGGTCGTCCACCGAACGGCCCTGCCCGCTCGCGTCCTTGAAGGTCATGTCCAGCTCGGAGCTCATCTGCTCGACCGCGCGCCCGGCGTTGCCGCCGATGACATCGGGCATGACGGCGGCCACGGGCTCGGGATTCGCCGTACGATGCGCCGCGGCGGCCCCCGAACCGGCTGTGCCGCTCGCCGACGCGTGCGGCACGGATGACGCTCCGCAGGCAGTGACTGCGGCCAGGAGAGTGGCGACCAGGGCCGGCCTCAGAAGCTTCGTGACGGTCATGCCATTTCCCCCAGCGCAACGACAGTTCTGGACACTATTCAATCCGGTGATCGCGCCCGACGAGTAGAGGAAGCCGCAACTCACTCGCTGAGGCCCGGGCTTTGATCGGATCCGGTGGCCATTCCCCTGTCGAGGGGGAGCCACGGCATTGAGGCGCAAGGGCGCACTCATGTGCCGGTTTCGGGTCCGTACCACTGGAGTGCCTGGCCGGTGACGGCGGCGATGCACTCGAAGTCCCCCGTTGGCCTCAGGGGCATGGCCACAGCCGGGCCGGCACCCACGGGCTCGTAAGGCCGCAGAGCCGGCACGTCGCGGATGGCTCCGTCACTTTGTGATCGTCGCCGTCTCGGCCGCCGGTGGCGTCGCGGGCGGGGGCGTCGGGGGACGGTGCCGCCGCAGGAGCCCGGCCGTCTTGCCACGACGGACGGCGAGGCGCGCCAGGACGACGTGGCCCCCCATGAAGACGACCTTGAGAAGGACAACGGCCAGGACTGCGTTGACGCCCCACTCGGTCCACGCCGACGCGGCCGCCGCGGCGCCGAAGGCTCCCACGTGTCCGGCGACGACCAGTGCGCCCACCACCGTCATGGCTGTCGCCTTGCCGTGCCCTCGGCGCCTGCTGGGGCCTGCTTGAGCATCGGGAGGGGGACCGGCGGCCTCGCCGGGCGGAGCTTCCAGCCCCTCGGACCGACGCCAGGTCACCGTCAACCCATCACGCCGGCCGATCTTCTCCAGGCGACGGGAGATGCCGTCCCGGAGCCGCCGCAGGGCGTCCTCGTCCTCGGCGTCGATGCGCAGCACCAGTGCGTCCGAGGTGGCGTGCAAGGTGCACACGCCATCCGCGAAGCGGATGGTTCCGTAGGGCTCGGCGTGGTCGACGTGTTCCACCCGCGGCGGCCGGTGCCCGGCGTCGTGAGGTGGTCCGCCGGCTTGCCGGAGGGGATGTGGTCGGCGCATCCCGGTCATGCGGCTGAGATGGCCGCAGAGTTGGGCGAGGTACCGGCCGGCCCGGTCGGTCGCGACGCGGGCTTCAGCAGTCGGCATGGAATGTCCTTCTCTCCGGACGGCCCTGTGGCGCGGGGCGTCTACGAGGGGTTCAGATCCTGGTGAGGGCGGCGCGCCAGCCGCGGATGCCCTCGGGATGGACGGGCAGGGAGCTGTCGATGGTGGCGGCGTCGATGCTGTCGATCCGCCACCCGTCGGCGAACGCCGTGCGGATCTCCTCCGGAGCCACACGGAGTCTGCTCCCGGATGTGGGCAGCGGCTCGTCGCGGAAGCAGAGCAGGAAGCAGCGTCCGCCGGGCTCGACCGCGGCGCCCAGGCTCTCGACGAATGCCTCACGGTCCTCACCTCGGAAGCCGTGGAGGACCAGGGACGCCAGGATCACGTCGAAGGTCTCGCCGAGATCGGCCAGAAGCCGGGCGTCGTGGCGCAGGAACCGCGCGGTCAGGCCGCGTTCCTCGGCTTTCCTCGTCGCGAGTTCCACGGCCCTGGTCTCGAGGTCGATCCCGGTGCTGTCCAGGCCGAGTCCTGCGGCCATCAACGCGTGCTCGCCGGTGCCGCAGCCGACATCCAAGACCCGGCCGTGGACGGCGCCCGCGTCGGCGAGTGCCTGGAAGGGGGGCTGAGGCCGGCCGATGTCCCACGGCGGCGGGGTGGCGTACAGATCGCCCTGGCGGTGTGGGGCGGCTGCACCGGGATGGTGCGGTGACACGGGCATGGCGTCCTCCCTGCACAGGGTCGGCCGGACCTCGCGTGGACCCGAGGCCGCGTGGCGTGCCGCCAGAGTTATCGATACACACTGTCTCTGTCAATCCATGATGTATTCCATGCAGTCAGCTCGTACACTGCGTGGCGTGCCGAAGCTGTGGAACGAGACGATCGAGGAGCACCGCCGCGCGGTACGGGAGGCGGTGCTCGAGGTCACCGCGGCCCTGGTGGCCGAGCACGGCCTGCGCGGAGTGACGATGTCCCGCATCGCCGAGGGCACCGGTATCGGCCGGGCGACGCTGTACAAGTACTTCCCGGACGTCGAGTCGATCATGACGGCCTGGCACGAGCGGCAGATCGCGGGCCACCTCCAGGAACTCGCCGCGCTGCGCGACCGCCCTGGCAGCGCCGACGAGCGGCTCACGGCGGTGCTGGACGCCTACGCCCTCATCCAGCAGCGGCGCCGCGGCCATGACGCGGAGATCGGTGCC
This sequence comes from Streptomyces sp. AF1A, assembly GCF_047340315.1. Taxonomy (NCBI): domain Bacteria; kingdom Bacillati; phylum Actinomycetota; class Actinomycetes; order Kitasatosporales; family Streptomycetaceae; genus Streptomyces; species Streptomyces sp. AF1A. The sequence continues at coordinate 59,567 of NZ_JBLEBI010000015.1, read as the reverse complement.
GCACTGCACCGTGGCGATCATGTGGCCCATGCCGAGCAGCACCTGCGCCGGTTCATCGGCGAGCTGCTCGCCGCGGGTGCGGAGGAAGGCGTGGTACGGGACGACGTCGCGCCGGACGAGCTCGCCGCCTACTGCCTGCACGCGCTGGCGGCGGCGGGTGGGCTGTCGTCCGAGGGCGCGGTGCACCGGCTCGTGCGGGTCACCGTGGACGGCCTGCGCCCACCCGGCTGAACCCTCCACCGTGTTCGCCGTCATCACGCGTGATGGCCGCTGTCGGTGGTGCGTTGCTGCAACCAGGGCGATCCCCGACCCGAGCAGGGTCCCAAGAACGGCCATGGCGCCGGCGCTGACGGACTCCACGCCTCAAGCCGACCGCGCTTCCCTGTCGTTGGTGGGCTGCCGGACCGACTTCGCCGCCAGGTCGGCGATGCCTGCCCTCGGCGTCGCTGATGCCCAGGACAGACGTGCGGTCAGGTCGAAGGGACGCGATCTCGGCTTGAGCACTCCCCGACCAGCACGTGTGTCCTCCGGCCCCCTACCGGCGAGAACTCCTCACTCAGCCGCCCCCGGCGGCTGGGCACTACCCCCCTGCGAGCAACAGAGACCTGGGCTCACACGGAACCGCCGCACTCCATCGGTTCGACGAGGGCGGCCCGCCATTCAGGCCGCGGGTCCGCTCCCAGGCTCGTCCAGTAGCGACGGCGCTTTTCGCGAACGGAGCGCTTCTGACCTGACCGTATGTACTCGCGCGTAGCGGTCGGGAGTGCGGGGTCGCACCGCTGTCGACCGTGGTTGACCGCTCTTAAGGGCACGCTCTGGGCGCAGGACTGAGGAACGAGTGTCGGAGTGCCGCTCCGACGGGCTCTCGGCCTGACCCGGCTCGATCACCCGGCCGACCCGGGGGCGATTCGCCGGTGCACATCCCTCCGCCGAGGCCGCGCCCTCGCCGGTCTCCGGGCCCTGCCAGGTGGATGCGCACTCTCGCCGGCCACGTCGGCGGGCGTAGACTCGGAGGCACCGAGGGCGCCCAGTGTGCCGGCTCACGCGCCGGTGCCGTTCTCGGCGAACGACGACGCCGGACCGGACCCGTCCGGACCCGGAGCAGGGTTCGCCCATGACCGTGAACACGCCGGACCGCCCGCAGACCGCCCACCCGGGGATCCCCGGCCGGCGACCACCGCTTCCCGAGGCGCCGCCGCAGCGGCGACGACAGGGGCCCTCGCCCGAGAACGGCGAGTTTGTCCGTCCGCTGACTCGGCGCCAGATCGACGACCGCATGCTGGAGCTCGGCGAGCTGTACACGAACACCTCTTCCCACCAGGTGCGGAACTCGGACGCGTCGGGCCAGGGCCGGTCCGCCGCATTCCGGCGACGGCTCGCGGCCCACATGCGGCGACCGGGGTTCGAACTGCTTGTGGCGGAGACCGCCGGCCCCTCGGGCGCCATCGGCCTCACGGCATGCGCCTACGGTTTCCCCGTGCGTGGCGACGGGCCCTGGTGGGACGGCCTCGACGGGTGGTACCTCCCGGAGAGCCTCCTCCGCGTCGCCGCCTTCGGCAGGCTCTTCGCGATCGCCGACATACTCGTGGAGCGGCGGGTACGCACCCAGGACCAGGGCCGCGAGTGGAACCTCGCCCGGCGCCTGCAGAAGCGGCTGCTGAGCGATCACGCAGCCGCGCTCGGTGTCACCCTGGTCGACCGGGACAACGCGGACACGCTCGAAGCACTGCTGTCCTGGGGCTGGCGCTGCCTGTCGGTCGAGGACCGCGAGGCGTCGCATCTCGCTCCCAGCTGGCTTCTGGTGCTCCGCTGACCGACGGGCGCGGGCCCCTGTCCGTCCCCGTCTGACCGACAGCCGCGTCGGTCGGCTTGCCTCCCGCGCGTTCCACCCGTCCCGGATCCGTCCCGACCCCGGTGAGGCACCATGCGCTGTGTGATCGCCCGTTACCCCTTCGACCTGTCCAAGGCCGACGTGGAGAGGTCGATGGAGAACGGAGGACCAGATCGAGCACCACGTCCTCTCCGACCTGCCCGCCAACCGCTACGCCGAGTTCGCGCCCCGGGTACGGGAGATCTGCGCCCCGTACGGGCTGCCGTACGTCACCGGGGCTCTGGGTCGGCAGTACGCGTCGATGTGGGAGCGGGTGCCGCGCCACGCACTGCCGTGGGCGTTCCGCTCCAGGCGTCCTGGGCGCTGGCATAGGCGGGGAAGCGGCCGAGTACCCCGCCGTCCAGCATGACGAGTTCTATGCCACGGCTGCTGTGGACGACGCGGACCCAGCCCTGCCGGGCCCGGCAGTCGTCCCACGCCTCGCACAGCGGTCGCAGGATGCTTCCGTCCGCGAAGGTCACCTCGCGGAGATCGACGATGAGGAAGACGCGCCTGCATCCGCTGCGGGCACCCTCCAGAGCGTGCACCAGAGGTGTCATGGTGGTCAGGTCCAGCTCGCCGCGGGCGTGCACCATCCGGCATTCGTCGAACAGTTCGGGCATACGGAAAGGCTCGGGCGGGTCGGGATGAGCGCACATGCGCCCCATCTCCTCTGTCCGGTTGGGACCTCAGAGTTCTTGGACGGGGCAGCGGACGAATGCCGTCCGCCGAACGGCATCACGCGTCATGGAGGCCAGGGCTCCCGAGCGCTTCCGAGGCGGCCTGGAGGGGGCTACGGGCACCCGCATCCGGGGTCGGTGCGGCCTCGGGACGGGCGTGGCAGGTGAAGCCGAGGCGGGCCATGGTCCGGGTGACCTCGCCGCCGGTGAAGTCGCGGCGGTCCTGGCGGGTGACGACCTCGCCGACCTGCATCACGGGATAGCGGCGGCGGCCGATGGTCACGGAATCACCGGTGACGGTCCCGGGCTTGACGCCCGCCATCGAGTCCAGCACTCCGTGCCTGGTCAGTTCGAAGGGGTAGCGGGCGATGACACAGCGCATGGTGCCTCACAGGGAGAAGGAGGATGGGCCGACGACCGGGCACGGTGCGCCGAGGACGTCCCGCAGCCGGACATGGTCCGTGTAGGCGGAACTGTCGCGGTGCACGGCGAGTTCGGCCCGGGTGACCGAGCCGGTGCGCTCGTCGTCCCCGTCGCACAGGAGCAGGTGGTCCACACCGGCACCGGCCATGACGGACAGGGCCACCTCGACGGTCATGTCGTCGAACACCCGTAGCTCGATCGCGTCCAGGTGGCCGGCCCGGGCCATGACGTCGTGAGGGGCCGGGTTTCGATGCGTCTGAAGCGGTGTCACGGCTGCCTCCTGCGGTACGGGCGGATTTTCTGAGCGCTACGGCTTTGCGCAGGCGGTCCGTCGCCGACCGGCGACGGACCGGCGACATGTCATGCCGCGCGGCGCTTCCCGGCGGACCGGCCCCGAGCGGGACGCCCCCGACGGCCTCGGGCCGCGGCAGGGGCTGCGGCCCGCCGGGGCGGCTCCGCGGTCGGCGCGGTGATGACGACCGGGAGGCCGGACGGGGCCTTGGCGCCGGTGATGCGGCTCAGTTCCGCCTCTCCCGAGCGCACCGCGGTGATCGTCGGGTTGATGCCGGCCGAGGCCATCAGCCGGCTCACGTCGCGGCGCTGGGCCGGGGTCACCAGGGTGACGACGCTGCCCGACTCGCCGGCCCGGGCCGTACGGCCGCCGCGGTGCAGATAGTCCTTGTGATCGCTGGGCGGATCCACGTTGACGACCAGGTCGAGGTCGTCGACATGGATGCCGCGCGCCGCGACATTGGTCGCCACCAGCGCCGTCACCTGCCCGCTCTTGAACTGCGCGAGGGTCCGGGTGCGCTGCGGCTGGGACCTGCCGCCGTGCAGGGCGGCCGCCCGGACACCGCTGCCGAGGAGGTGCCTGGTCAGCCGGTCCACCGCGTGCTTGGTGTCCAGGAACATGATCACCCGGCCGTCCCGCGCCGCGATCTCGGTCGTCGTCCGCTGCTTGTCCGCCTCGTGCACATGGAGGACGTGGTGCTCCATCGTGGTGACGGCACCCGCCGACGGGTCGACGGAGTGGACCACCGGGTCGGTCAGATAGCGGCGGACCAGCTTGTCGACGTTGCGGTCCAGGGTGGCCGAGAACAGCATCCGCTGGCCGCCGGGACGCACCTGGTCGAGCAGCGCGGTGACCTGGGGCATGAACCCCATGTCGGTCATCTGGTCCGCCTCGTCCAGGACGGTGACGGCGACCTCGCCCAGCCGGCAGTCACCCCGGTCGATGAGGTCCTTCAGCCGCCCCGGCGTCGCGACGACGACCTCCGCTCCGGCCCGCAGCGCGTTCGCCTGCCGGCCGATCGACATCCCGCCGACCACGGTGGCCAGCCGCAGCCGTACGGCGCGGGCGTACGGGGTGAGCGCGTCGGTGACCTGCTGGGCGAGCTCGCGGGTGGGTACCAGGACGAGGGCCAGCGGCTGCCGGGGCTCGGCTCGCCGTCCCGCCGTCCGGGCCAGCACCGGGAGGCCGAAGGCGAGGGTCTTGCCGGAACCCGTGCGGCCGCGACCGAGTACGTCACGGCCGGCCAGGGAGTTCGGCAAGGTCGCCGCCTGGATCGGGAACGGCACGCTCACGCCTTCGTGGCCGAGCGCCGCCAACAGCGGCGCCGGCATGGCCAGTTCGGCGAACGACTCGACGGCGGGCAGTGCGGGCTCGATCGTCTTGGGCAGCGCGAACTCGCCGCCGGGTGCGGACCGTCGGCCGTCGTCGGCCTTGGGACGGCGCCGGGTGCCGGAGCGGTTTGCGGTGGAGCCCTCGAAACGGTCGCGGGTGGTGCGCGTGGTTCGCTGTGCGCGTCGAGCGCGTGAAACGCGTGCTGTGTTCATGAGGAATCTTCCTTGATGCGGGCGCGTATCAAGGAATTCCCGCAGCATGATGAACGGCGCAGAGAATCGCGAGAACGAGCCGAAGACGACAGGGGCGATTCCCCCTGTAAATGCAGCGAGCTGGGGCCCGACCCCAAGGTGCTGGCCCCAGCTGCGAAGTATGCGTCAGTGCTGCGGTCAGGCCGGAACGATGTTCTCGGCGGTCGGGCCCTTCTGGCCCTGCGCGATGTCGAACGACACCTTCTGGCCTTCCTGCAGCTCGCGGAAGCCCTGGGTGGCGATGTTCGAGTAGTGGGCGAAGACGTCGGCGCCGCCGCCGTCCTGCGCGATGAAGCCGAAGCCCTTTTCGGCGTTGAACCACTTCACAGTGCCTGTAGCCATGTCATTTCTCCTTCGGAAACGGTGCTCGGAGTACGCCCTGTGCGTCCTCCGTGTCGCCGCGACGATCAGCCCGTCGGAAAATGAACCTTTTGGCAACCACAACTGCAACCTGTCTCGACAGTAGCACGGCGCACCCGGCCGCCCGACCGCGAATAATTCTGCTCCGCAGGCTGGGCAGGGGCATATTCCTCGTCCCCCGTGCCTCATTCTCTCTTAGAGATCTCCTGGAGCCGACGAATATTTGCCACTATTTGCCACGTCAGCGGGTCAGGAGCGCGCTCGCGCCGAGGTGGAGCGCGGGGTCGGCCGCCGCGGTCATCGCTACTCCGCCCCGGCGCGTGGACGGGCGGGCCCGTCCGGTGGATTCTCCACGGCCCTCGAGGGGTTCTCACGCGGGGCGGGTCCACCTAGGCTCGCGGCATTCCGCCGTGCACAGATTTCGTCGGAACGCACGCCGGTCGGCAGCCCGTTGGCTGTCCGTGTCCCGGGCCCCGGGCAAGGATCGAGTCTCAGCCTCTGCAGAGCAGTCGGCTTTCGTCACACGTTGTGGTCGGCTCCCGTGCTCGCCATGTCCTGCTTCCCCTCGTCGCGAGACCGGCGCGGTGCCTCCCGCATGCCGTCGCGCGGTCCGATGCGGGGCACACGGCTCCCGATCGCGCGCCCGTGCCGCGCGGGGAGTCCCAGACGGCCGCCGCCGGGGATCGAACGACCGGCGGCGGCCGTCGGAAGGCGCTTGCGCGGGCGGACCTGTGGCCGTTCGTGCGCGCAGCATCCGCCCGGTTCAGGCGCGCAGCAGCCGCCCGGTGATCTCCCGGTACTCCCGCAGCGCGAGCCGGAGTTCGGCGGACTGCGTCTCGGGATCCCGGTCCTGCCAGCCCGCGCGCAGGGCGCGCCGACGTTCCGTGAGGGCGTTCATCAGCGCCTCGGTGGCTTCGTCGAAGGCGTTCTCTGCCTCCTCCAGGGCCTCGCCCGGAGCGTCCGCGAAGGTGTTCATGGCGTGTCCGAGGCGTCGGACGATCCTGTCCCGTTCGCCGGTCGGGAGCAGCGGTTCCACACCCGGGGCGCGGCGCCCGGCGAGGCCCGGGGGCCGGTCGGCGGGTTGTTGGGCGCGTGTCTGGTCGTACATCGTCGTATCCACCGTTCCCGTGGTGATGGGGGCCGTCGCCCGAAGACGCCTTTGGCCTTCTCGGCGGCCGGCTTCAGGCTGCCGGAAGCCCGATCGGCCCTGCCATCACGGCCCTGCGCCGTCCCGTCAGTCAACGTCCGGCGACGATCCGTGTCAACGCGGCACCGACCCGAGCGCACCCTGCCCGGGGGCCTGACCAGCGGTCTGCGAGGGCTTCCCGGCACGGGGAGTACGGTGGCGGGGAGAAGGAGGGTGCGTCGTGCCTGTCCGACAGGTCGTCTCCAGTACGCCACCCATCCAACCACGGGCAGCCCGTGACCCCGGCCGCACCTCCGTCCCAGCGGCCTCCGCCGAGGTCAAGGAGCTCCTCCATGTCACCCGGCTCCACCACACCCACCGTGGCGACCCCGCCCGTCACCGCATCGCCGCCCCGGGACCACGACGGCTCCTCCCCCTTCCCGCCGGACGGCCCGTTGCCCGTGAGCGGCGCGGGGGCGGCTGTATGTGGCCGCGCCGACGGTGATCGTGGTGGCCGTTGCCGGCTCTCGGCCTGGTCGGCCGGCTGTTGCGGGGTCGGCTCACCCACACCGTCGACATCCTGCTCGCCGTGGTCCTCTGCACGATCAAAACGATCACGGGCAGCCGCATGATCGGTTAGCCCCTTTCGCATGGTCACCACGACCGGGCCACCAGCCTGTGGCCGCCGGGCCCGCTCTCCTTCGGTGAGAGCCCGCACCCCCTCCACCACGCCGACCCCACCAGCGCACGGCACGGCGTCGACAGCGGTCGGCTCACCCGGTCGGCCGCAGTCATACGACTCCTCGAGCGCCTCGGCGGCTGCAGGACGCGCGCCGGCCGACGCAGGTTCGGGCCGCGGCCTGTCGTGCTGCGTCTGGCCCCGCACAGGGACCTGCCCCGGGCCATCGACGGCGCGTGGTGGCCTCGTTCGTACGACCTCCTCGCCGAACTTCCGCAACTGCTCGCCGGGTTGGCGGCCAGCGGGGTGAGTTCCTGTGTCAGTCACGTGAGCGGGGCCACCAGGGCGCCGCCCAGCTCGACGTGTTCCGGGGAAGGGCTCACGGGTTTGAGGGCGAGGCGTGCGGTCGGAGCCCCGAAGGGCATGGCGCTCAGCGGAGGACGGCCGGTGGTAGCGGACATCGTGCGGACCCGCCTCCGGACTCCCTGCGCGTGGGCAGTTGTCCGGCGTCGTTGCTCACCAGGAACGACACCGGCATCGGGGTCGGTGTGCGAAATGCTCCCGATGACCTCACGTTGCTCCTCGAACAGGCCGAACGGACCGCCGTCGGCCGTCGCCTCACTCGCGCCGGCTGTCCGCTCCCGGGGAGCGGCTGGTCTCCAGCCAGGACCGCGCCGGCTCCGCCGCCCGTGTCGTGTCCACGACGAGCTCGAGGCGCGTTCCTCCCCCGGCGCCCGCGGGATAGCTGCGCTGCTCGGTCGCCGCGAAGCAACGTCGGAGCACTTCCGCGACACGACGGGCGACCTCGGGTGAGGCCGCGACGATGCGTACGTCGGCGTGCCCTTCCGAGGGGGTTTGCCTGGGCTGCTGCATGGCGACCTCGGGTTGTCTGGGCACGGATGAACGGACCGGATGTTGACTCTACTCCGGCGCGTCCCGCGGCTCACGCGCGTGACCAGCGGCCTTCCCGGCCGCAGTGAGCCGCGGAGTACCGTGGAACGAGGAATCCACTCCGCGCTTCCGCCGGCGGACAGACAGGTGAGTGTGATGCCCGACTCCGACTCCCCGCGTGCGACCAGGCTCCTGCCGGACACGCTCCACCAGGTGGCGAAGCCCGGGACGGCCGTCGTACGGCTGGAGACGACACATGAACGGCAGGGCGTTCTGGACGGGGCATGGTGGCCGCGGTCCCGTGACATCGCAGCCGAGCTGCCCGCCCTGATCACCGCACTGACCGAGTATCTCGGGCCGGTCACACGCATCGGCCTGGACGCCAGCGCCTGGGAGGAACTGCCGACGCGACTGATCATCGACGACCGCGTCGTCCACATCGACTCCTTCCCGGTCGGCGACGACACCGTCCTCGTCACCAGGGGCGACCAGGACCACTTCTCTCTCCTGGTGGTCCCGCCGCATGCGACGCCTGAGGCGGCACGCGCCGCGATGGCCGAAGCGGTACGCGCCGACAACATCACCCAGGCCGCACAGATCCTCATCGACACCGGCACCGGCCGGGTGGAGCCGGGGACGTGACGACGGTCGGTCCGGTGCCGGGATGTCTGTCCGCGTCCGCTGCCGCGCGCTGGACGTCCACCTCGCCGACGTGGTGAACGTGGCGCTTGCCGCCGACCGCGACACGGACGCGATCCTCGCCACCACCCACGACGCAGCACGTGCAGGACGGTCGTCACCCTCGCCCGAGAGCACGAGCTGAGGACTCGCCTCCGCTCATCTACGTGAAAGTGCAGGTCTGCGCCATGCTTTGACGTGAGTGAGGCGCCTCCTCAAGGCGCACGTGCCCTCTGCGTGCCCAATCTCGGGGCACAGGAGTACCGGTAAAACGCAGCAACGGGTCCCAAATGAAATAAGCCCCAGGCCGCTGACCTGGGGCTTCAAGAAGAGCGGGTGACGAGAATCGAACTCGCGCTCTCAGCTTGGGAAGCTGATGTTCTACCATTAAACTACACCCGCGTAAGTACGGACCAACGGCCTGGTGGGGCCGGTGTCCGACGCTCGCTCACTGTACCTCATCGCGGACCCCCGGTGCTCGTACCTCGGGGGTCTGAGCGCGTTTCAGGGGGGTATCCGGCTGCGGGTGGGCCGAGTTGGGGCGTACCGTGGGGGGCTGGGAGAGGGTCCGGGTGGGGCCGGAGTGCCGCCTGGAGAGTCGTCTCTTTGATCCCGTAGTGTGGCTTTTGTCGTCGGGGCGGTAAGCCCGACGGGGCTCTTGGGGAAGGGACTTGAGGGACTTGATGGAACGCACCGTCGTCCGCTGTGCGGACGGGCACGTCTTCAGCACCGCTTCGTTCCCGATGCAGCAGGCCGAGCGGCTCGGCCCCGGCCGGCTCATGCGGTGCCCCCGGTGTGCCCGGCTCCGCAGTGTGGTGCCGGTCGCCCTGGAGAAGCAGGGATAGGGGCACCGGGAGGGAAGCAGTGGCGGACGCGTCGTAGTCGCGCGGTCACACAGGCGCGCGGAGTCGTCACGATTGTCACGGCTCCGCGCGCCTTGCGTATCCTCGCTACGTGCTTCTCTCAGACAAGGACATCCGGGCCGAGATCGACGCCGGGCGGGTACGGATCGATCCCTACGACGAATCCATGGTGCAGCCGTCGAGCATCGACGTACGGCTGGACCGGTACTTCCGGGTGTTCGAGAACCACCGCTACCCGCACATCGACCCCTCGGTCGAGCAGCCCGACCTCACGCGGCTCGTCGAGCCGGACGGCGACGAGCCGTTCATCCTGCACCCCGGGGAGTTCGTGCTCGCCTCGACGTACGAGGTCATCACGCTGCCCGACGACCTGGCGTCCCGGCTCGAGGGCAAGTCCTCGCTCGGGCGGCTCGGTCTGGTCACGCACTCCACCGCCGGGTTCATCGACCCCGGCTTCAGCGGGCACGTCACCCTGGAGCTGTCCAACCTCGCCACCCTGCCCATCAAGCTCTGGCCGGGGATGAAGATCGGGCAACTGTGCATGTTCCGGCTGACCTCGCCCGCCGAGTTCCCCTACGGCAGCGAGCGGTACGGCTCCCGGTACCAGGGGCAGCGCGGGCCGACGGCCTCGCGGTCCTACGTCAACTTCCATCGGACCCAGGTGTGAGGGCGGCCGCGGCATGAGCGAGGTGCGGGAGAACCTGACCTACGAGGCGTTCGGCGTCGCCGTGCGCGAGCTGGCGCAGACCATCGCCGACGACGGGTACGAGCCGGACATCGTGCTCAGCATCGCCCGAGGCGGTGTGTTCGTCGCCGGCGGGCTCGCCTACGCGCTCGACTGCAAGAACATCCATCTCGTGAACGTCGAGTTCTACACCGGCGTGGGGACCACCCTCGAGATGCCGGTCATGCTGGCGCCCGTGCCCAATGTGATCGACTTCTCCGACAAGAAGGTGCTCATCACCGACGACGTCGCGGACACCGGCAAGACGCTGAAGCTGGTCCGCGACTTCTGCCTCGACACCGTCGCGGAGGTCCGTTCCGCGGTGGTCTACGAGAAGTCCCACTCCCTGGTGAAGTGCGAGTACGTCTGGAAGCGCACCGACGACTGGATCAACTTCCCGTGGAGCGTTCTGCCTCCCGTGCACAGGTCGGGCCAGGCGCCGAAGGAGAACAAGGAAGCGGTGTGATCTGCCGCTTTCCGGTTCCTGCGGGCTGACGCTGCGCGGGGAGCCGTACCGACTGGCAGGGCCCTGGGCACCCTGTTACACAGAGGATGTGGGCATCCCTCGTGGTCCGGTCAGGGGGCTGGCCGCACTCCTTGCGGCGGTTGCGGTCCCGCTCGCCGTCTGTGCGCTCCTGCTGCCCGTACGAGGGAGCCTCTCCCAGACCAACGCGGTGCTGATCCTGATGCTGGTCGTGGCGGCGGTGGCCGCCCTCGGCAACCGCGGGGCCGCGATCATCACGGCCCTGTCCGCCGCCGTGTGGTTCGTCTTCTTCTTCACCACTCCGTTCGCCAGTTTCACCTATATCGACAACGCGGACGACATCATCACCGCCGGGCTGCTGCTCGTCGTCGGGCTCGCGGTCTCTCATCTGGCTCGCCACTACAACCGCGAGCGGGCCATCGCCACCATGCTGCAGCGCAGCCTGCTGCCTCGTGCGCTGCCGGACACCAGCGCCGTCCACGCGGCGTGCCGCTACGTGCCGGCCGGGGCCGAGGTCGGCGGGGACTGGTTCGACGTGATCCCGCTGCCGGGGTTCCGCACCGCTCTGGTGATCGGGGACGTGGTCGGCCACGGCCTGGGGGCGGCGGTCACCATGGGACGGCTGCGTACCGCGGTCCGCAATTTCTCCACGCTCGACCTGCCGCCCGACGAGCTGCTGGCCCGCCTCGACGATGTGGTTCTCCATATGGACGCGGAGGCGGCCGGTACGGGCGCGGAGGGAGCCGTCGTGTCCACGTGCCTGTACGCGATCTACGACCCGGTCTCCCGCAGCTGCGCGATGGCGAAGGCCGGTCACTTTCCGCCCGCCATCGTCCGTCCGGACGGCCGCGTGGAGCTGCTCGACCTGCCCGCGGGCCCTCCGCTCGGCATCGGCGGCCTGCGTTTCGAGGCCGTCGAGCGGCAACTGCCGAAGGACACACAGCTCGTGCTCTACACCGACGGGCTCATCGAGGACCCGGACCGCGACATCGGGACCGGCCTGGCGCTGCTGTGCGACGCGCTCTCCGGCGCGGGGACCGATCCGGAGCGGACGTGCGAGACGCTCCTGAAGGCGGTGCTGCCCGCCCGTCCCATCGACGACGTCGCTGTCCTGATCGCCCGCACCCGGGCGTTTCCGCGTGATCATGTTGCCGAATGGGACATTCCGGCCTCCCCCGAAGCGGTGGCCGCCCTGCGCATGGAGGTGTCCGCGAAGCTGGCCGAGTGGAACCTGGGGGAGGCGACCTTCACCACCGAGCTGATCCTCAGCGAGCTGGTCACCAACGCCATCCGCTATGGGGACCCCCCGGTCCACCTGCGCCTTCTTCGCGAAGCCAGTCTGGTGACGGAGGTCAGCGACGGCAGCAGCACCTCCCCGCACCTGCGCTACGCCGCGGCCATGGACGAGGGCGGTCGCGGAATCTTCCTCGTCTCCCAGTTCGCCGAGCGGTGGGGCACCCGCTTCACTCCCAGGGGGAAGACCGTGTGGGCCGAGCAGCCGGTCCCGACGGTTCCCCACGACGCCCCCGTCCTGGTACCGGTCGGGTGACCGGCCGTCGCCCAACTGCGGGCCCCGGACGGCCCGGAGACGTCCCGGCCCCTGGCCGGCCTCGCTCGCTCAGACGACCGCGGGCCTGCGCGGGTCGACGGGGTTGATCCCGGCTTCGTCGAAGCGTTGCTCCAGGGCCTCGGTGCCGTGCTCCCTGCGGAACGCGATCTCGGACGCGGTCACCGGGAGCAGCCAGAGCAGGCGGGCGTGCCCGTCCGGCAGGGCACACTGTTCGAGGTCGGGCCCGTGCAGGTAGGGCAGGCTGACCAGCAGGTGCTCGCAGGTCGAACCGGGCGTCCAGGGTTCCCCCATCGGCAGGCTGTGGCCCAGGTCCAGAAAGTGCGGCTCCGGCTCGCCGCAGTGGTAGTAGGCCGTCATCGCGAGAACGTCGGCGAAGCGTGGATCGCCGGCGGGCGCCGTCATGACGAACTCCAGGCCGTGCCCGTGATGGTGGGCCAGTGCCCAGCATCCGACCGTGACATAGGTCCACACGTTGCCGCGCGGCCCGGGTCCCACCTCGAGGATCCGCAGCTCTGGGACCATGCCGCGACGCCCGTCGCCCAGGTCGTAGGGCACCGCGTTCACCGAGTGCCCGGCGAAGAACTCGCGCACGTGTCGGTCGAGTGCTTCGGCGGCCCCATCCGTCGTCATACCGGGGATCATGCCAGGCGCCGCATGGGGGCGGGGCGGGGGCGGTCCGCCCCCGGCCCGCCCCGAAGGCCGGCTGACGACCGTCGGTCCGCCCCGCCCCAGCAGCCGAATCGCCGTCCGGCCGGCCGCCGCCGGACGGCGATTCACCGCTGAAGATGCCATATATGGCATGTGTGGAAGGATGGCGTTTGTGGCATTTGGTGCGAACTTTCGAACCCTCTGCTGGGAGGGCTCGGACAGGCGAGAGGAGTGCACCATGATCGCCAAGCTGCTCGGCAAGCTGTCCTTCACCCGGCACTTCGGTGCGTACGGTGCTCACGAATGGGACGCGTACGCCGGCGACTGAGTCTGACAGGACTCCCGGCGGGCGCCCGCGGGCGTCCGCCGACCCCTCTTCATGCTGCCGACGACATCGGCCTGGACAGGCACGGGAGTCGGGGGACGATCTCATGGGCCGAACCAATGAGCCGCCGCGGTTGCCCGAAGGCGGCTTCGCCGCCTGGAGTCGCGACCGGCTGGCGATGGCGCGCCGTGGCGCCGAGGAGTGCGGAGACGTCTGGCAGTTGGAGCCGGGCATCTACGTGGCCGCCGCGGCCGGGCCGTGCGAAGAAGTCCTGCGCCGCGCACAGGACTTCCCCAAGGCGCCCTCGCCCCTCTTCCCGCCGATGAGGCGGTCGAGCGGAGCACCGACGCCCGAGGAGCGTGCGTACGCGCACGCCGCCCGCATGCGCGGACTGCGCGCGCAGGCGGTCGCGGCCCGGATCGGCGAGATCGCGCCCGGGACCGCCCGGTTCGCCGACGAGTGGCCGACGGGCGAGGACGTCGAGATCCTGCCCCCGGTCCGGCACACCCTGGCGGAGATCGGCGTGCACTACCTCTTCTCCGAGGACGCCCCCGCCCTGCTGCCCTTCGCCGCACAGCTCTTCCTGGCCCGGGAGGTGCTCGTGCGCCCCTCGCGCTGGTCCTGGCCGCGCTGGGTCCCCACACCGGCACGGCGGTTCCGCACGCGGCAGCAGGTCGCCTTCACCGACGCGCTGCGGCCCGTCGTCGCCCGGCGCCGTTCATCGGGCCGGCTCGGTGACGACATGCTGGGACAGATGCTCCGCCCCTCCCCGCGCTACGGCCTGCTGCCCGAGGAGGCCGTTCTCGACACGCTCCCCGGCATCACCGTCGCCACCTTCGAGACGCCGTCCCGGGCAGCCGGATGGATCCTGCTCCACCTGGCCCGGTACCCCCAAGCGGCGGACCGCGTCGCGGCCGAAGCCGCCCTGCTGCCCGCGGACCCGGCCGCGACGACCATCACCCACCTCGAGAGCCTGCGGTACACCCAGGCCGTGGTGCGCGAGGTGCTGCGACTGCACCCCCCGAGCTGGCTGCTGACCCGTCGCGTCGCGCGGCAGACCCAGCTCGCCGACTACACCGTCGAGGCGGGGGCCACCATGCTCGTCTGCCCCTACACCGCCCACCGCGACCCGCGGGAACACCCCGAGCCGGACCGGTTCCGGCCCGAGCGCTGGCTCGACGATGCGGACCCGCCGGCGAAACCCGGCGCCTTCCTCTCCTTCGGCACCGGGCCGCACGGCTGCGAGGGAACCGCGCTGGCCATGGCGATGCTGACGCTCCTGACCGCGCAGACCGCCCGCCGCCGGCGGCTGAGCGAGCCGCCCGGACCGGACCCCAGCCATCAGGTCACCACCTTCGAGGGGCTCGCGCCCGCCGGCCTGCGCCTGCGTGCCGTGCCGCGCGGCTGACAGCGGTGGTCAGCTCCCCGCGGGCCGCCCGTCGAACTCGTCGGCCAGGATGCCCATCATCACCAGGTCGTGGTACCGGCCGGCGGAGAAGACGTGCTGGCGCAGACGCCCCTCCTCGGTGAAGCCGAGTCGACGGGTCAGTGCCAGTGACGCCTCGTTGTGGGCGAAGATCGCTCCCAGGCATTTGTGATAGCGCCGCTCGGCGAACATGAAGCGCAGCAGCAGGGCCACGGCTTCCGTCCCGTAGCCCTTGCGCCGGTGGTCGGCGCCGATCATGACGTCGAACTCGAACCAGCCCGAACGACGGCCGGTGCGATGTGAGCCGACCGTGCCGACCAGCTCCCCCCTGGCCGTCGTCTCGACCGCCAGCAGGAAGCGGTCGTCCGCGCCCTCGGTGACGGCCTGCCGCCTCGCCCAGGCACGGTAGCTCTCGGCGGACCGCGGCAGGTCCGGCCGGCTCCCTCGCGCGTCGCCGGCGAGGCGCATGAACGCTGTCCAGTCCTCGGGTTCGACGGCGCGCAGCCGTACCCGTTCACCGGTCCAGGACGATGCCATGCCCCATTCGATCACGCTGCGGTGCGCGTGCGGCCGAGGGGCACGCCGAACGCAGCGGCACCCGGCACCCGGCATCCGTCCAGGGTGCTAGAACGTGCCGAGCTTCACGATCGACAGCAGGGCGATCAGCTGGATCGCGGACGCGCCCAGTGCCTTCGGCCAGGGCAGGTCGTGGGAGCGGGAGACCATCATGGTCAGCAGGGCGCCCGCGCCGACCCAGGTGGCCCAGCCGAGCAGCTGGACGAAGCCGGCGTCGCCGCCGAAGAACATGGCGAAGACCAGGCGGGGGGCGTCCGTGAGGGCGGTGATCAGCATGGACAGGCCCACCGTGGGCTGCCAGGCGCCGTCGCCGCCGAGCTGGCGGGCCAGGGTGTGGGTGACCACGCCCAGGACGAACAGCCCCAGCACCATCACGACCGCGGTGATCAGCACGATCGGCACCGCGTTGGAGAGCGTGGCGCTGATCGCCTCCTTGCGGGCGCCGTCGAAGCCGAAGACGGCGAGCAGGCCGTACAGGAAGGTGACGATCAGGGCGGGGGCCCACATCGTGTAGTCCCGCATGCGCAGGAACGTACGGTCGGGGGAGAAGACGACCCCCTTCAGCAGTTCCTTCCAGTGCAGGGGCGGGCCGAGCGGAGCGGCGGGCGCGGCCGAGCCGGCCTGGTAGGTGGCGCCCTGGGTGTAGCCGGCGGCCTCGTCGACCGAGAACGCCTGGGTGTGGCCCGGGTTGTTGGCGGCGTACGGGTCCTGCACGCCGCCCTGGCCCGGGTAGCCGCCGTCGTCGAAGTACTCCGGGCCGTCGTCGCCCTGGCCCGGGTAGCCGTAGGACTGCCCCTGCTGCGGGTACGGCGGCTGCGGCGCCGACGGGTAGCCGTACGACGGTCCCGCGGGGCGCCCGTACGGCTGCCTCTGCTGCCCGTACGACGCTCCCTGCCGTCCGCTCGACGGTCCCGCGGGCCGGCCGTACGACGGTGCCTGCGGCGCCTGCTGTCCCTGGGGGGTGCGGTTGTCCCGGCCCCCGCGTCCGATCCTGAATCCAGCCACGCCTTCGAACGTACCTGGTCCCGGAGGGTGACGTGCCGGGCCCGGCGATCCGGGCCCGGCTTTGCGGCCGACCTGTGACATCCCCTAAGGGACCGTCAGGGGCGGAACCGGGGGTTCCTCAGGGGCGCCCCCCGTGGGCCGGCGGCTCAGTCGGCGAAGAGGGCGCCGAACTGGGGGGTGCCGTCGGTCGAGACGGCCACGTTGGACGGGCCGAAGGAACGCGACCCGCTCGTGGTGATCTTCGTGCCGTTGGACGGCAGGTAGGTGATGCCGCCGTTGCCGCTGTTCTCGTACGAGCCCACGACCAGGTCGGCCTTGCCGTCCCCGGTGACGTCGTCGAGCTTGACGTCGGCGCCGAACAGGTCGTTCTTCTCGTCGTTGCCCGGGACGCCCGCGGTGCTCTGGGCGAAGGACTGGGTGCCGGAGGCGGTGTTCACGCCGGAGGCGGAACCGTAGAGCACGGTGACCATGCCGGTGTTGCTGACGCCGGAGATGTCCTCGTCCGGGCTGCTGACGACGAGGTCCTGGTAGCCGTCGCCGTTGATGTCGCCGAGGTCGAGGTCCCAGCCGAAGCTGTCGCCCTTCTCGGAGGTGCCGGGCACGCTGCCGGTGTTCTGGTTGATGCCGGTCGTGCCGGCCGGGCCGGAGGCGGAGCCGTAGGTGACGTTCACCCGGCCGCCGTCGGAGGAGTCCGGGACGGGGGTGCCGTCGGAGGTCTTGGAGTCCCAGCCGGCCCCGCTGACGATGTCGCCGTACCCGTCGCCGTTGATGTCGCCGATCGCGGTGATGATGCCGGGCTTGAGGGCCTGGGCGGTCGAGCCGCTCAGGCCGCCGGCGCTGCCGGGCAGCCAGTAGTTGGTGTTCCAGCCGTACTGCGTCTGCGTCTCGAAGCCGTCGACCACCAGGTCGGTGCGGCCGTCGCCGTTGACGTCGCCGGCGGTCAGGCTCATCGGGCCGTACGGATCGTCGTTGGTGCCGGAGATGATCGGCGGCTTGACAGTGGTGCGGCTGCCGTAGCTGCCGGCGGTGGTGAAGCCGCCCTTGTAGAGGTACAGGGTGCTGGCGGAGCTGCCCACGACCAGGTCGGCCCGGCCGTCGCCGTCGAAGTCGCCGGCGGCCAGGTCCTTGCCCCAGAAGTCGTGGGAGCTCCGGGACGGGTCCGGGACGTCGATGCCCTTGCCGGTCAGGCCGCTCTTGGACCCCCAGAGGATGGCGAGGCCGCCGCCGTTGGTGTCGGTGCCGACCTTCTCGTCCGGGGTGCCGACGGCGAGGTCGTCGTACCCGTCGCCGTTGAAGTCGGCGTACGCCGTCTCGGCGCCGAAGAAGTCTCCGGCCTCGGCGGTGCCCGGGACGCCGGAGGTGTTCTGGCTGATGGTGGTGCGCTTGGTGGAGGTCACGCCGGAGGCGGACCCGTACAGGACGACGACCTGGCCGGCGTTCTTGTGGCCGCTGACGTACGCGCCGGGCGCGGAAGCCACGACGTCGCCGATGCCGTCGCCGTTGAAGTCGGCCTTCGCGACCTTGGTGGAGTCGGCGGCCGTGGCGGGCGAGGCGGCGAACGTCAGCAGACCGCCCGTCAGCGCGGCCGCGGCGGCCGTCGCGAGGGCGAGTCGCGTGTGCATGTGCATGCGGTCTCCTGCGGCATGCGGGGGATGCCTGGCGGGCATCCGCAGACGATGGTGTGCGGACCGTCCGGGTTCATCGCGAGTTGTCCCGCGGTCACCGGGCGGTCAGCGATCAGGAGACCAGCGAGGGGGCGTAAGGGTTGTACGTGAGTTCGGTAAACGTGTGAGCCTGCCGTGAGACGGGCACGGTTGCGGCGGCGGGGGGCGCGCGGTTACCGGAGGATGGTGCCATGAGCGTAGTGAAGATCAATGTGCTGTCGGTCCCCGCGGAGCAGCGGGAGACCCTGGAGAAGCGGTTCGCCTCGCGGGCCCACGCGGTGGAGAGCTCGGACGGCTTCGAGTGGTTCGAGCTGCTGCGCCCCGTCGAGGGCACCGACCAGTACCTCGTGTACACGCGCTGGCGGGACGAGGAGTCCTTCCAGGCGTGGATGGAGGGCCCGATGAAGGCGGCGCACCAGGGCGGCGCGGAACGGCCGCAGCCGGCCGCCACCGGCTCCACGCTGTGGTCCTTCGAGGTCGTGCAGCAGGCGGCGCCCGCAGGTGCTTAGCGGGATGTGACGAACGGGCCGGGCGGCACGTCCATGGCGGGCGCACCGAGGCGGCGTCCCGCGGCACCGGAGGGCCGGCGCCGCGGGGCCCGGCGCGGCCAGCTGCCGGTGTTCGCGGTCGTCGCCGTGGGCGGGTCCGTGGGGGCCTGCGCCCGGTTCGCCGCGGCGTTGCTGTGGCCCACGGCCGAGCGGGCGTTCCCGTGGACGACGCTCGGCGTCAATGCCGTGGGATGCCTGGTCATCGGCGTGTTCATGGTGGTGATCACCGAGGTGTGGGCCGCGCATCCGCTGGTCCGCCCGTTCTTCGGGACCGGAGTCCTCGGCGGCTTCACCACATTCTCGACGTACTGCGTCGACATCGACCGCCTGGTGCGCGACGACCTTCCCGGTCCGGCGCTGGCCTATATGGCGGGGACGGTGGTCGTCGCCCTGGGGGCGGCCAGGATCGGCATGGTCGGCGCCCGGTGGTTCCTCGTGACAAGGAGGTCGTGATGGGACTGGAGGGACGAGCGCTCTGTATGACGATCCTCGTCGACGACACCGACACCTGGCATCACAAGCCGCTGTTCACGGAGATCGTGGAGCGTGCCCACGCCTTCGGCCTGGCGGGTGCGTCGGTCTTCCGGGGTGTGGAGGGGTTCGGCGCGACGTCGATCGTGCACACCACGCGGTTGCTGTCCATGGCGGACGACCTTCCGACGGCGATCGTGATCGTCGACGAGGAGGACCGGATCCGGGCCTTCGTGTCGGAGCTCGAGGAACTGTCCATCGGCGGCCTGATCACTCTCCAGGAGGTGGAAGTGATCCACTACAGGGGACGGGGGGCCGGCGGCACATGAGATTCCTCCTCGTCGCGCTCGGCGGTGCCGTCGGTGCCCCGCTGCGGTACCTCATCGACCGCACGGTCCAGGCCCACCACGACACCCTGTTTCCCTGGGGAACTTTCGCGGCCAATGTCACCGGGTCGCTGATCCTCGGCATCCTGACCGGCGCGGCTCTGTCGGGCGCCGCCTCGCAGGACGTCATGGATCTGCTGGCCATCGGCCTGTGCGGCGCGCTGACCACGTATTCGACCTTCTCCTACGAGACGTGGAGCCTGATCGAGACGGGAGCGCGTTTCTTCGCGGCGGTCAATGTGCTGGCCTCGGTCGTCTCCGGTCTCGGGGCCGTGTACCTGGGCCTGACCTGCGCAGCTGCCGTCTTCACGTAGATCAATTCAGCAAGATTCCTCCAGCGCCGGGTAAATGCCGGATACATCCCTTGTGATTGAGTTCACCGGAGAATAGCTGGATCGCCCCCTATCCGGGCCTTTAGCCTCCTTGAATGGCACGCATTCCTCGCGGGTGAACCCGGCGTGAGGAAGATTCGGCGTGATCACGCCGGCATCACCAAAGAGCTGTTCGAGCTCGGAAGGCAGGAGAAGTGAGCGAAGACGCCGTATGGGTCCGAGGCGTGACAGGCATCCAGCTGCATCACGTCACCGATCTCCAGGATGCCCGGCGGTTTCTGGGCAATGCCGTCATGGCGCTGAACGCCGCCCATGTGCGCACCGGCGACACCAGGTTCTCCGGTCTCGCCGCCCAGATCAAGGGCATGCTCGCCACGACGAGCGACATGGAGGGCGAGGCGCGGGAGCGGATGGACCGTCTGCACGCCGCGGACCCCGAGCGGTTCGTGCGCTGCCGCGAGGGCGAGGAGCCCTGGCCGGACGAGCACCAGGCGGGCTTCGTCCCCCGCCACACCTGCCGGGACGAGTGCCTGTACCACGACCGTGATGTGCTGGACGCCCTGATGCAGTGCACCTGCGGCCGGCCGCCGTGCCGGGCCTGCGCGATCGTGGGCGCCCCCTGACGGGCCGCCGGAGTTCTCCCGGGATTTTCTCGTGACGGATTCCGGCGAAGGCGCTTCCATGTTTTGTCGAGGGTTCTGTCGAGGGGTTTTGTCGAGGGTTCTGTCGAGGGTTCCGCGGAAGGTTTTGCGGAAGGTTCCGCTGAGGGTTCCGTTGGTTTCGTTGATGGTTCCGTTGCGGGCGCTCCTGCACTGAGCAGACCGGCGGATCGGGCCGGGCCGCGTAAGCGCGGCCCGGCCCGCTTTTTTGCGCACGCCGAATCACGTCTCCGCCGCGTCGGTTCCCGGGCGCCTCATCGCTCGCCTTGACACCCCGTCGTTCGAGGGGTTGCCTTGTATGTAGGCGCAAGTTTCGCGACGTTCCATCGGCCCGCGGCAGTGCGTCCAAGGGCAGGAAACCCGGCGGGCGGAGATTTCCATGGCGACGTATGAGTATTCCTGCAGCCGCTGCGGATCGTTCGATGTGAAGTTGCCGATCGGCACCGCGCCGACGCGGCAGAGCTGCCCACGGTGCTCGGGCACCGCGCGGCGCGTGTACTCCTCTCCGGCGTTCGCCTCGACACCGCGGGCGATCGGGGCCCTGCGCGAGCGGGAGGAGAAGTCCCGGGAGAAGCCCGAGGTGGTGACCCGGGTTCCCGCCGGACCCAGCACGCCGGGCGCGACGCATCCGGCGCTCGCCCGGCTGCCCAGGACCTGACAGCCGCGTACCCACACCTGGTCCGGAGAGCGCGTTCGGGGCGGTCCCCGCGACGGCAGCGGATCATTCTGGAGGTGTGTCCTCTTGGCCAACGTCGGACTTCTCTTCGTGGGCGCCGTCCTGTTCATGAACGGGCTGATGCTGCTGGGCAAGGTGGACAGCCGGGCGGCAGCGATATTCAACCTGTTCGTCGGCGGGCTCCAGGTCGTCACACCCACCTACCTCATCATCGCCGCGAACGGGGATCCCACGCGCATCATGCTGGCGTCGGGAATATTCCTGTTCGGCTTCACGTACCTGTACGTGGGAATCGGCCTTCTCATGGGACTCGACACGAACGGTGTGGGTTATTACTCGCTGTTCGTGGCCATCGTGGCCCTGGGGTTCTCCTATGCCAGTTTCCGGCTGGTGAAGGACCAGCCCTTCGGTGTGATCTGGCTCTACTGGGCGTTCCTCTGGTTCCTTTTCTTCCTGCTGCTGGGACTGAAAATCGAGTCGCTGACGCCCTATGTGGGCTGGGTCACCGCGATCGAGGGCTGGGTGACCGGTGTCATTCCGGCGTTCCTGCTGCTGACCGGTTACTGGGTTCCGGGGAACTTCTCCGAGACGGCGATCGCGCTGGGTGCCTTCGCCGTGCTGACCTTCACCGCGCTGTGGTTCGTACTCCGCCACCGGGGGCCGCGCCGGCCCACGCAGGAGTACGGCGCCCCGGGGTACCCGGCCGGCAGCCACGGCTGACCCTGCGCGGAGAGGCACGGGAGGTGGTCGAGGAGACGCGAGCAACAGCGTGAGGGCGCCCGGGCAGGGCCCCGGGTGCCATGCCGTCTGGATCACCGGCAGCAGCACACGAGGAGTTGACATGCCTGACGTAGTCTTCAGCGTCGACCAGTCCCGGCCGATGGGCGAGCAGGATGTGCCCGGGCACAACAGGTGGCACCCGGACGTCCCCACTGTCGCCATGGTCCGTCCGGGGGACGAGTTCCGCGTCGAGTGCCGTGAGTGGACCGACGCGCAGATCGGCAACAACGACTCCGCCAACGACGTGCGCGACGTCGACCTCAAGCGGGCGCACATGCTCAGCGGGCCGATCGGTGTCGAAGGCGCGGAGCCGGGCGATCTGCTGATCGTGGACATCATGGACCTCGGGCCGGTGCCGCAGCAGACCGGGGACGCTCCCGGGCAGGGCTGGGGATACACCGGCGTCTTCGCCAAGGCCAACGGCGGAGGATTCCTGACGGACTACTTCCCGGACGCCTACAAGGCGATCTGGGACTTCCACGGCCAGGAGGCGACGTCCAGGCACCTTCCCGGTGTGCGCTTCACCGGTATCACGCACCCCGGCCTGTTCGGCACCGCGCCGTCCGCGGAACTGCTGGAGCGCTGGAACAGGCGTGAGCAGGCCCTGGTCGACACCGACCCGAACCGCGTCCCGCCGCTGGGCCTGACTCCCGACCCCGACCAGGCCCTGTGCGGCCGGGCGTCCGGATCGGAAGCCGAGCACATCGCCCGGGAGGGCGCGCGCACGGTGCCCGCACGGGAGAACGGTGGCAACCACGACATCAAGAACTTCACCCGTGGAGCCCGGGTCTTCTACCCCGTCCACGTCAAGGACGCCAAGCTCTCCGGCGGTGACCTGCACTTCAGCCAGGGCGACGGAGAGATCACGTTCTGCGGCGCCATCGAGATGGGCGGGTTCATCGACTTCCACGTCGATCTGATCAAGGGCGGCATGGAGAAGTACGGCATCAAGACGAACCCCGTCTTCATGCCGGGCAACGTCGAGCCGCGGTACTCGGAGTTCATGTCCTTCATCGGGATCTCCGTGGACCACGACACCGACACCAACTACTACCTGGATGCGACGGTCGCCTACCGCCGTGCCTGCCTCAACGCCGTCGAGTACCTGAAGAGGTTCGGGTACACCGGGGAGCAGGCGTACCTGCTGCTCGGTTCGGCGCCGATCGAGGGACGCGTCAGCGGGATCGTCGACATCCCCAACGCCTGCTGCTCCCTTTACCTGCCCACCGGGATCTTCGACTTCGACGTCCGTCCCACCGCGGAGGGACCGAAGGCCGCGGACCGCGGGCAGTGCGCCGTGGCCGGCTGAGCAGAGCCCGGCGGCCGGCAGGGCCCGAGCACGCGTACGCGAGGGCGCCCCCTGCCTGTGCGGCAGGGGGCGCCCTCGTTGTCGTAGAGCCTCGTAGAGCCTTGGGAGCCGCTGTTACTTCACCGGCTCCGGCTCCGGCTCGGTCTCGCTCTCCGCCTGGCCCGCCGGGTCGACCGGTGTCCTGACGGAGTCGAGGAGCAGCTGGGCCACGTCCACGACCTGGATGGACTCCTTGGCCTGGCCCTCGTTCTTCTTGCCGTTGACCGAGTCGGTGAGCATGACCAGGCAGAACGGGCAGGCGGTGGAGACGATGTCCGGGTTCAGGGACAGGGCCTCGTCGACGCGCTCGTTGTTGATGCGCTTGCCGATCCGCTCCTCCATCCACATCCGGGCGCCGCCGGCGCCGCAGCAGAAGCCGCGCTCCTTGTGTCGGTGCATCTCCTCGTTGCGCAGGCCCGGGACCTTGCCGATGATCTCGCGCGGAGGCGTGTAGATCTTGTTGTGGCGGCCCAGGTAGCAGGGGTCGTGGTAGGTGATGAGGCCCTCGACCGGGGTGACGGGGACCAGCTTGCCCTCGTCGACCAGGTGCTGCAGCAGCTGGGTGTGGTGGATGACCTCGTAGTCGCCGCCGAGCTGCGGGTACTCGTTGCCGAGCGTGTTGAGGCAGTGCGGGCAGGTGGCGACGATCTTCTTCGCCGACCTCGGCTTCCTCGACTCCGCGGTGACCTTGCCGTCGTCGTCCAGCTCCTCGCCGAACGCCGTGTTCAGGGCCATCACGTTCTCCATGCCGAGCTCCTGGAACAGGGGCTCGTTGCCCAGGCGGCGGGCGGAGTCACCGGTGCACTTCTCGTCGCCGCCCATGATCGCGAACTTCACGCCCGCGATGTGCAGCAGCTCGGCGAAGGCCTTGGTGGTCTTCTTCGCGCGGTCCTCCAGGGCGCCGGCACAGCCGACCCAGTACAGGTACTCGACCTCGGAGAGGTCCTCGATGTCCTTGCCGACGACCGGGACCTCGAAGTCGACCTCCTTGGTCCACTCCAGCCGCTGCTTCTTGGCCAGACCCCAGGGGTTGCCCTTCTTCTCCAGGTTCTTGAGCATCGTGCCCGCCTCGGAGGGGAACGCGGACTCGATCATCACCTGGTAGCGGCGCATGTCGACGATGTGGTCGACGTGCTCGATGTCCACCGGGCACTGCTCCACGCACGCGCCGCAGGTGGTGCAGGACCACAGCACGTCCGGGTCGATGACGCCGTTCTCCTCGGCGGTGCCGATCAGCGGACGCTCGGCCTCGGCCAGCGCGGCGGCCGGGACGTCCTTCAGCTGCTCCTCGGAGGCCTTCTCCTCGCCCTCCATGGTCTTGCCGCCGCCCGCGAGCAGGTACGGCGCCTTGGCGTGCGCGTGGTCCCGCAGGGACATGATCAGCAGCTTCGGGGAGAGCGGCTTGCCCGTGTTCCAGGCCGGGCACTGCGACTGGCAGCGGCCGCACTCGGTGCAGGTGGAGAAGTCCAGCAGGCCCTTCCAGGAGAAGTGCTCGACCTGGGAGACGCCGAAGACGTCGTCCTCGCCCGGGTCGCTGAAGTCGATCGGCTTGCCGCCGGAGGTCATCGGCAGCAGGGCGCCGAGGGAGGTCTCACCGGTGGCGTAGCGCTTGAAGAAGATGTTCGGGAACGCCAGGAAGCGGTGCCAGGCCACACCCATGTCGGTCATCAGCGAGACCGTGATCATCCAGATGAAGGACGTCGCGATCTTGATCATCGCCGTCAGGTAGACCAGGTTCTGCAGGGTGGAGACGCTCAGCCCGTGGAAGGCGGCGACCAGCGGGTACGAGGCGAAGTACCCGGCCTCGTAGTGGTCGACGCCGGCCATCGCGCCCTCCAGGCCGCGCAGCGTCATGATCGCCAGGCCGATGATCAGGATCACGGCCTCGACGAAGTAGGCCTGGCCGAAGTTGGAGCCCGCGAACCGGGACTTGCGGCCGGGCCGGCGCGGGTGGCTGAGCTGCCGGATGACGATCAGGGTGAGGATGCCGAGCGTCGTCATGGTGCCGATGACCTCGACGAACAGCTCGTACGGCAGCCAGTGACCGATGATGGGCAGCGCCCAGTCGGCCTGGAAGAGCTGGCCGAAGGCGTTCACCAGGGTCAGCACGAGCGAGAAGAAGCCGACGGCGACGAACCAGTGGGCGACGCCGACCACGCCCCAGCGGTTCATCCGGGTGTGGCCGAGGAACTCCCTGATCACCGTGGCGGCGCGGGCGGTCCAGTCATTGGTTCGGGTGCCCGCCGGCACGTCCTGACCGAGCCGTACGAACCGGTAGATCTGGGCGATGGCTCGGCCGAACAGCGCCACACCGACCACGGCGAGCACCAGCGACACGATGATCGCGGCGAGTTGCATTGGGGCTCCTGAGGCGGCCTCGAGTCAACTGAGCGAATTGACTGATCGTTATTACTAAGCGGTAACTTATCTAGTCCTCTGAGATTACCCCCATCTTCCGCCGGGATGCAGCCGAGCGCGGGGTGATCTGGATCGCTGAGCGTGCCTCCCTCATCATGTCGCAGGCAATCCGATCGTGTTATTCGTACCGAATTGCTACTTTCGCCCCTACCTTAGAGCCGTGCTCTACGGGATCGCCGCGGCCACGGCCGCCCTCCTTCTCACCGCCGTGCTGGCGGCACTGCTCCGGGTGCCCGCACTGCGGGCGGGAGTCGTCGACCGGCGCCGGCAGCGTCCCCTTCCGCTTCTCGGCGGCGTCGCCGTCGTCGGCGTCACCTGCCTGGTCGCCTGGATGGGGGAGTACACCGGGATCGCCCCGCTCGGCGAGGGCGTCGGGCGCCTGCTGGTGGCCGCCGCCGCGGTCGCCGCGCTGGGTCTGGTCGCCGACGTGTGGCGGCTGCGCGCGCGCGTGCTCGTCGCCGGGACGGCGGTCGCGGCGGCCTGTGTGGTGCCGTACGACGAGACCGGGGCGGTGGGCGGCGTCCTGGCCGTCGGCTGGATCGTCCTCGCCTCCCTGGCCTTCAAGGGGCTCGACCACGCCGACGGGCTGGCCGGCACGGTCGGGGTGATCACGGCCTTCGGGGCGGGCCTGGTCGCCGCCGCCGAGGTGATGGACGGGCTCGCCGTCCTGCTGAGCGTGTTCGCCGCCGCCCTCACCGGCTTCCTGATGCACAACTGGCACCCCGCGCGGATCGGGCTCGGCGCCTGCGGCTCGCTGTTCACCGGATTCCTGCTGTCCTCTGCCGTCGTCTTCACGCGCGCGGGGTACGCACTCGGGCCGAGCGTGGCCGTGGTGTTCTGCCTCGGCGCGGTCGCGGCGGCCGACGCCGTCCTGGTGGTGCTCGCCCGGCTGCTGGGCCGGCGCCCGCTGCTGCGGCGGGGCCCGGACCATCTCGCGCACCGGATGCGGCGGTTCGGGCTCACCCCGCCGGGTGCGGTGGTGCTGCTGGGGGCGGGCTCCTTCTCCACGGTGCTCGTCGGGGTGCTCGTGCACACCGGCTGGACCGGGGAGGGGGCCGCGCTGTGGGCGGGCGGAGGGGCGCTGTTCGCCGTGCTCGTACTCCTTCGCACCCCTGTTCCCCACCCCCGTCGGACGGCATCTACGCAGGTCAGCGCGCGGTTGCGTGTAAGGAGCGGATAAGAGTTGAGTCCAGTTGACTCAGGTCTGTTGACCCGGGCGGATCGCTCGTGCACACTTGAGCCTGTTCCACTCAAGTCAGCTGGAGGAATCAACCATGGCACGTGCGGTCGGCATCGACCTGGGCACGACTAACTCCGTCGTCAGCGTTCTGGAGGGCGGCGAGCCCACCGTCATCACCAACGCCGAGGGCGCCAGGACCACGCCGTCCGTCGTCGCCTTCGCCAAGAACGGCGAGGTGCTGGTCGGCGAGGTGGCCAAGCGTCAGGCCGTCACCAACGTCGACAGGACCATCCGGTCGGTCAAGCGCCACATGGGCACCGACTGGAAGATCAACCTCGACGGCAAGGACTTCAACCCGCAGCAGATCAGCGCCTTCGTGCTGCAGAAGCTGAAGCGGGACGCGGAGGCCTACCTGGGCGAGAAGGTGACCGACGCGGTCATCACGGTCCCCGCGTACTTCAATGACGCCGAGCGCCAGGCCACCAAGGAGGCCGGCGAGATCGCCGGCCTGAACGTGCTGCGCATCGTCAACGAGCCGACCGCGGCCGCCCTGGCCTACGGCCTGGACAAGGACGACCAGACCATCCTGGTCTTCGACCTCGGCGGCGGCACCTTCGACGTCTCGCTGCTGGAGATCGGCGACGGCGTCGTCGAGGTGAAGGCCACCAACGGCGACAACCACCTCGGTGGTGACGACTGGGACCAGCGCGTCGTCGACTACCTGGTCAAGCAGTTCCAGTCCGGCCACGGCGTGGACCTGTCCAAGGACAAGATGGCCCTTCAGCGCCTGCGCGAGGCGGCGGAGAAGGCCAAGATCGAGCTGTCCTCCTCCACCGAGACCTCGATCAACCTGCCGTACATCACGGCGTCCGCCGAGGGCCCGCTGCACCTGGACGAGAAGCTCACCCGCGCCCAGTTCCAGCAGCTGACCGCGGACCTGCTGGAGCGCTGCAAGACGCCGTTCCACAACGTCATCAAGGACGCCGGCATCTCCATCAACGAGATCGACCACGTCGTCCTCGTCGGCGGCTCCACCCGCATGCCCGCCGTCGCCGAGCTCGTCAAGGAGCTGACCGGCGGCAAGGAGGCCAACAAGGGCGTGAACCCGGACGAGGTCGTCGCCATCGGCGCCTCGCTCCAGGCCGGTGTCCTCAAGGGCGAGGTCAAGGACGTCCTGCTGCTCGACGTCACCCCGCTGTCCCTCGGCATCGAGACCAAGGGCGGCATCATGACCAAGCTGATCGAGCGCAACACCACGATCCCGACCAAGCGCTCGGAGATCTTCACCACGGCCGAGGACAACCAGCCGTCGGTGCAGATCCAGGTCTACCAGGGCGAGCGCGAGATCGCGGCGTACAACAAGAAGCTCGGCATGTTCGAGCTGACCGGTCTGCCGCCGGCCCCGCGCGGCGTCCCGCAGATCGAGGTCTCCTTCGACATCGACGCCAACGGCATCATGCACGTGACCGCCAAGGACCTGGGCACGGGCAAGGAGCAGAAGATGACCGTCACCGGCGGCTCCTCGCTGCCGAAGGACGAGGTCGACCGCATGCGCGAGGAGGCCGAGCGCTACGCGGAGGAGGACCACAAGCGCCGCGAGGCCGCCGAGACCCGCAACCAGGGCGAGCAGCTGGTCTACCAGACCGAGAAGTTCCTCAAGGACAACGAGGACAAGGTCCCCGGCGAGATCAAGACCGAGGTGGAGTCCGCCGTCGCCGAGCTCAAGGAGAAGCTCAAGGGCGAGGACACCGCCGAGATCCGCACCGCCACCGAGAAGGTCGCGGCCGTCTCGCAGAAGCTGGGCCAGGCCATGTACGCCGACGCCCAGGCCGCGCAGGCCGCGGGCGGCGCGTCCGCCGGTGCCGGTGAGGCCAAGGCCGACGACGACGTC
The DNA here is from genome assembly GCF_047340315.1 of Streptomyces sp. AF1A. Taxonomy (NCBI): domain Bacteria; kingdom Bacillati; phylum Actinomycetota; class Actinomycetes; order Kitasatosporales; family Streptomycetaceae; genus Streptomyces; species Streptomyces sp. AF1A. The sequence continues at coordinate 31,011 of NZ_JBLEBI010000015.1, read as the reverse complement.
GTCGACGCCGAGATCGTGGACGACGAGCGCAAGGACGGTGCCGCGTGACGGAGGAGACCCCGGGCTTTGACGAGAAGCCCGACGTCCCCTCAGGCGCCACACCCGACGACGCCGAGCCGAAGGCCGCCTCCCCCAAGGAGGGGGCGGCCCCGGCCGGGGACGCGAACGAGACAGCGGGCCTGGTGGCCCAGCTGGACCAGGTGCGCACCGCGCTCGGCGAGCGCACCGCGGACCTCCAGCGCCTCCAGGCCGAATACCAGAACTACCGCCGCCGCGTCGAGCGGGACCGGGTCGCGGTCCGGGAGATCGCCATCGCGAACCTCCTGACCGAACTCCTGCCCGTGCTCGACGACATCGGCCGCGCGCGGGAACACGGCGAACTGGTCGGCGGCTTCAAGTCGGTGGCCGAGTCGCTGGAGACCGTCGCGGCGAAGATGGGCCTGCAGCAGTTCGGCAAGGAGGGCGAGCCCTTCGACCCGACCATCCACGAGGCCCTGATGCACTCCTACGCGCCGGACGTCACGGAGACCACCTGCGTGGCGATCCTGCAGCCCGGGTATCGCATCGGCGAGCGCACCATCCGCCCCGCGCGGGTGGCCGTCGCCGAACCGCAGCCCGGCGCGCAGACCGTGAAGGCGGACAAGGCGGAGGGCGCCGAGGACAGCGCCCCGGCGGCCGACGACAAGGAGAACGGTGGCCCGGACGAGGGCTGACGTGAGGACCGAGGGGAAGGAGGGACGTCGAGGATGAGCACCAAGGACTTCATCGAGAAGGACTACTACAAGGTCCTCGGCGTCCCCAAGGACGCCACCGAGGCCGAGATCAAGAAGGCGTACCGGAAGCTCGCCCGAGAGTTCCACCCGGACGCCAACAAGGGCAACGCCAAGGCCGAGGAGCGCTTCAAGGAGATCTCCGAGGCGAACGACGTCCTCGGCGACCCCAAGAAGCGCAAGGAGTACGACGAGGCACGCGCCCTGTTCGGCAACGGCGGCTTCCGCCCCGGGCCGGGCGCCGGCGGCTCCTTCAACTTCGACCTGGGCGACCTCTTCGGCGGCGGAGGGGCCCAGAGCGGGGGCTTCGGCGGCGGACTCGGCGACGTCTTCGGGGGCCTGTTCAACCGCGGCGGCACCGGCGCGCCCCGGACCCAGCCGCGCCGCGGCCAGGACATCGACACCGAGGTCACCCTCAGCTTCACCGAGGCGATCGAGGGTGCGACGGTGCCGCTGCGGATGACCTCCCAGCAGCCCTGCAAGGCCTGTTCCGGCACCGGCGACAAGAACGGCACCCCCCGGGTGTGCCCGACCTGCGTCGGCACCGGCCAGGTGGCGCGGGGCTCCGGTGGCGGCTTCTCGCTCACCGACCCCTGCCCCGACTGCAAGGGCCGCGGCCTGATCGCCGAGCACCCCTGCTTGGAGTGCAAGGGCAGCGGCCGCGCCAAGTCGTCGCGCACCATGCAGGTCCGCATCCCGGCCGGGGTGACGGACGGGCAGCGCATCCGGCTGCGCGGCAAGGGCGCGCCCGGCGAGCGGGGCGGGCCGGCGGGCGACCTGTACGTCACGGTGCACGTCGGCGAGCACCCGGTGTTCGGGCGCAAGGGCGACAACCTCACCGTCACCGTGCCGGTGACGTTCGCCGAGGCGGCCCTCGGCGGCGAGGTCAGGGTCCCGACGCTCGGCGGCCCGGCCGTCACCCTCAAGCTCCCGCCCGGCACCCCGAACGGCCGTACGATGCGGGCGCGGGGCAAGGGCGCGGTCCGCAAGGACGGCACCCGCGGGGACCTGTTGGTCACCGTCGAGGTGCGTGTCCCCAAGGACCTGTCGGGGAAGGCTCGTGACGCGCTGGAGGCGTATCGCGAGGCGACCGCGGGCGAGGACCCGCGGGCGGAGCTGTTCGAGGCCGCGAAGGGAGCTTGAGAGTGATGGACGGCCGTCGACGTAACCCGTATGAACTGACCGAGGAGACCCCGGTCTACGTCATCTCGGTGGCGGCCCAGCTCTCCGGACTCCACCCGCAGACGCTGCGCCAGTACGACCGCCTGGGCCTGGTCTCCCCGGACCGCACCGCGGGCCGGGGCCGGCGCTACTCGGCCCGCGACATCGAACTGCTCCGCCAGGTGCAGCAGTTGTCGCAGGACGAGGGCATCAACCTGGCCGGCATCAAGCGCATCATCGAACTGGAGAACCAGGTCGCCGCCCTGCAGTCCCGCGTCGCGGAGCTCGAGGCGGCCCTGGACGGCGCGGCGGCCGCGATGCAGCAGCGCGAGGCCGCCGTGCACGCGTCCTACCGCCGCGACCTGGTCCCGTACCAGGAGGTCCAGCAGACCAGCGCGTTGGTGGTGTGGCGGCCCAAGAGGCAGCAGCAGCAGGACTGATATCCAGCCGAGCGGAACACGGCAGGGGCCGGGAGGACACGCGTCCTCCCGGCCCCTGCCGCTGTGCGGTCTTTGCCGTCTCATGGACACCTCCATGAACTTCCTTTGGATGGAGGGTCCGTAAAGAGCGTTTGCAGGTGGTTACGCGCCTTCTTCACATGGACAGCGGAGCGTGGTGTTGCGGACTCGTTAAGTTGTGGCGCTTGACGCCGGGTGTGGCCTACGCGTTGTCTTTTCAGACACCTGGGTCGTATAGCAGCGCCCACGTCCGAACGCACCTGAAGTGAGCCCTCGAATGCGTCGTATCGCCATATCCGTGGCCGCGTCCACGATGACCCTCTCGCTCGCCGGCTGCGGTGTGCTGAACGCGACGGGAGACGGCGCGAGCGCAAGCCCCACCAAGGGCAACGACATCACCGTGGGCCTGCTGCTGCCGGAGAAGGCCAACACCCGCTACGACAAGTTCGACTACCCCATCATCAAGAACAAGGTCGCCGAGCTGACCGGCAAGCAGGGCAAGGTCGAGTACCTCAACGCCAACGCGGACGCCGCCCGGCAGAGCGGCCAGATGCAGAAGATGATCGACGACAAGGTCGACGTCATCCTGGTCGACGCGGTCGACTCGCACGCCATCGCCGGCGAGGTGAAGAAGGCCAAGGACGCGGGCATTCCGGTCATCGCCTACGACCGTCTCGCCGAGGGCCCGATCGACGCCTACATCTCCTTCGACAACGAGCTCGTCGGCGAGGTGCAGGCCCGCTCCCTGCTGGGGGCGCTCGGCTCGAAGGCCGGCCTCTCCGACAAGATCGTCATGATGAACGGCTCGCCCACCGACCCGAACGCCAAGCAGTTCAAGCAGGGCGCGCTCTCCGAGCTGACCGGCCACGTGACGATCGCCAAGAGCTACGACACCACGGACTGGAAGCCGGAGAACGCCCAGGCCAACATGGCCCAGGCGATCGCCGCGATCGGCAAGGACAACATCGCGGGCGTCCTCGCCGCCAACGACGGCATGGCGGGCGCTGTCATCAAGGCCCTGAAGGCCTACGGCGTCACCACCCTGCCCCCGATCACCGGCCAGGACGCGGAACTCGACGCGGTGCAGCGGGTGCTGATCGGCGAGCAGTTCATGAGCGTCTACAAGTCCTACCCGGAGGAGGCGGAGGCCGCCGCGGAGATGGCCGTCACCAAGGTCCAGGGCAAGGACATCCAGTTCGATGCCCTGACCCAGGACAAGGCCAGCAGCCCCACCACCAAGGACATCCCGTCCAGGCTGGTCCAGCCGGTCGCCCTGACCAAGAAGAACATCAAGGACACCGTCATCGCCGACGGCATCTACACCGTGGGCGACATCTGCACCCCCAAGTACAAGGCGGCGTGCGAGGCGGCCGGACTGAAGTAGCCCACGCATCCCCGCCGTCGGGCGGAGCGCCTGGACGATACCGCCCCGTAACGGTGGTTCACGGCGGCCACGTCGGGGTGAGCCGTGTTGCGGACCCGGTCGGCGCCGCGCATAGTTGCGCTGCGGAAGTGGCAGCACACCGGGGGTGGAATGGGCGATGGCCGGGCGGAGGGCGGAGGGGCATCCTCACGGTGCCGACCGGCTGTGCGAGGCCGGGGATCGTGTGTACTCCCGGGCCGTACGCCGGGGACGCGTGCCGCGCACGGACGCCGAGGTGGTGCCCTGCCTGCTAGAGCTGGGCCTGCTGCACCCGGACCCCGACGACATGGACTGGCTGGTGCCGACCGCCCCGCAGGAGGTCATGACCAGGCTGCTGCGCGGGGTCTACGACGAGGTCAGCGCGAGCCAGCGCAAGGTGGGCGCGGCGGTGGCCGCCTTCGAGTGGTACGCCGGCCTCGGACAGCAGCCGCACGCCCTCCCGGCACCGGCGGGCGGCAACGCCGTACGGGTCCTGGAGGGGCTCTCCCGGATCCAGGCCGCGATGGACGAGGCGACCGAGGCGTGCACCACCGAGGTGCTCACCGTGCAGCCCGGCGGCATCCGGCGGGAGGCCGAGCTGAGCGAGGGGCTGCACCGGGCGCTGGCCCTGCGCGGCCGGGGCGTGCGCATGCGCGACCTGTACACACATGTCGCCCGGCACGGCCAGGGCCTGCTCAACTACCTGGAGCTGATGGGGGACGCGGTCGAGGCCCGTACCCTGGACGAGGTCATCGACCGGCTCATCCTCTTCGACCGCACGGTGGCCTTCATCCCGGCCAACGCCGACCGCACGATGGCCCTGGAGCTGCGCCACCCGGCCCTGGTGCAGTACCTGGTGACCGTCTTCGAACGCCTGTGGCGCCTCGCCATCCCGCTCACCGCGCCGCTGCCCGACACCGGCATCGAGGGCATCTCGCACCGCGAGCAGTCCATCGCCGCGCTGCTCGCCGAGGGCCACCAGGACGCGGTGATCGCCGAGCGGCTCGGGATCAGCGTGCGCACCTGCCGCGCGCACATCGCCCGGCTGTCGGAGACGCTCGGCGCGGCGAGCCGTACCCAGCTGGGCGTCCGCATCGCCCAGGTGGGCCTGGACGGCCGGCAGCGCGGCCCGGCCGCCGCTCTCACCGCTCCCGACCAAGAATCCCCGAGCGTGCGATGAGGTAGCCGAGCTGGGCGCGGCTGTCGCTGCCGAGGGTGGCGGCGAGCTTGGCGATGTGGACGCGGGCGGTGCGGATGTTCATGCCGAGGCGTTCGGCGATCACCGCGTCGGTGTGGCCCTCCACCAGGAGCGCGGCGATGGCCCGCTGGCGCGGGGTGACACCGCCCAGCGACGGCCGCTGGACGGCCTGCGGGTACATGGGCGTGGCCAGGCGCCACAGCCGGTCGAAGGCGGTGACGAAGAAGGCGAGCAGCGCCGGGTGCCGTACCTCCAGGGCGAGCCGCTGGTCGTCGCCGGCGGGCACGAACGCGACCGTCCGGTCGATGATGATCTGCCGGTCCGGCAGCTCGTCCAGGGTGCGGGCCTCGGCGTGGCCGCGCAGCTGCTCGTAGCGGGCGAAGGTGAGCGGCAGATGGCGCTGGGTGTGCTGGTAGAGGGTGCGGATCCGGCCGCCCCGGCTGAGCAGCGCCTGGTCCCGGTCCATGGCACGGGCCTGGGCGATCCGCCCGCGCTCGTCGTGGTAGTGCGCGTTGGGCTGCACGCAGCGCACCTCGCCGGTCGCCCCCGCCATGGCCTCGCCGATCGCCCCGTTGATGCGCTCGGTGCCGCTGAGCAGGCGCAGGGTGGGCGCGTCTCCGGGCGCACCGGCGGGGCCGTCGGCCCGCAGCAGGCGCTCGAAGAGTTCGGTCAGCCGGTCCGTCCGCCGGCGTTCCTCGGCGATCCGGGCGCGCGAGGCACGCAGGAAGCGGTTGAGTACGGCGGCGGGCGCGAGGGGCTCCAGGCGGCTCAGGTCCTCCAGGGCGGGGTGCAGCAGCCCGAGAGCGGTCAGGCAGGGCGCCTGGGCGGCCGCCTCGGCGCCGATGCTCCCCTCGCGCAGGGCGCGCTCGTACAGCGTCCTGCCGGCCGTGCACAACTCCTCGGCGCCGTGCTCGTGGTGGGTCACCGCGCGGTCTCCTCCTCTTGGTCGAGGAGGCCGGACCGTGCGATGAGGTAGCCGAGCTGGGCGCGGCTGTCGCTGCCGAGGCCGGCGGCGAGCTTGGCGATGTGGACCCGGGCGGTGCGGACGTTCATGCCGAGGCGCTCGGCGATCACCGCGTCGGTGTGGCCCTCGACGAGCAGGGCGGCGATGGCGCGCTGGCGCGGGGTGACGCCGTCCACGGTGGGCTTGCGGACGGCCTGCGGGTACATGGGCGTGGCCAGCTGCCACAGGCGGTCGAAGGTGGTGGTGAAGTAGGCGAGCAGGGCCGGGTGGCGCACCTCCAGGGCGAGGGAGCCGTCGGCGTTCGCCGGTAGGAAGGCGACGGCGGCGTCGATCACGAGCAGCCGGTCGGTGACCTCGTCGAGGCTGCGGACCTGGTGGTCGCCGGTCAACTGCTGGTGGTAGGCGAGGATGTCGGGGGAGTGGCGCAGGGTGTGCTGGTAGAGGGTGCGCATGCGGCCGCCGCGGTCCAGCAGCGCCTGGTCGCGCCGCCGGGCCAGGGCGCGGGTCTCGGCGCCGCGCCCGCCGCCGCGGACGGTGTGCGGCTGGACGGACAGCAGTTCCCGGTGCGCCTCCTGCATGGCCTCGGTGATGGCCTGGTTGATCCGCTCCCCTCCGCTGAGCAGCCGCAGGGTCGGGGTGTCCGCGGCGTTCTCGGTCCGCCGCCCGCCGATCCGCATCAGGGGCTCGAACGTCTCGGCCAGCAGGGCCTCGCGGCGGCGCTCCCCGGCGATCCGGTCCTCCGCCGGCCGCAGCAGCCGGTGCAGCGCGAGCGCGGGCGGCACCGGCTCCAGCCGCTCAGGCTCGGCCGGCGCGGGCCGCAGCAGCCCGAACTGCACCAGGCAGGGCGCCCGTTCGGCGTCGGCGGACTCGACGCGGCCCTCGCGCAGCGCACGTTCGTACAGCTCCATGCCCGCGGGGCACCACTCCTCGGCGCCGTGCTCGGGGTGCGGTATCGGCACGGTCATCGCGTCAGTGGTCCCGGTCCAGCAGGCCCGACTGCGCGATGAGATAGCCGAGCTGGGCGCGGCTGCCGCTGCCGAGGGCCTGCGCCAGCTTGGCTATGTGTGCCCGGCAGGTGCGCACGTTCATGCCCAGGCGGCGGGCGATCGCCTCGTCCACGTGGCCCTCGACGAGGAGCTTGGCGATGGAGTGCTGGATCTCGCTGATGCCGTCGGGTGCCGTCTCGTAGCGGGCGCCGGCGTTCAGCGGGACCGCCCGGTCCCACATGAACTCGAAGACCTTGATCAGGTAGCGGACCAGGCCCGGGTGGCGCAGTTCCAGGGCGACCTGCTGGTCGTCCCGCACGGGGATGAAGGCGACGGTCTCGTCGCAGACGATGAGGCGTTCCACCAGTTCGTCGATGGTGCGGTACTCGGCCTTGCCGTTGGCGAGCTGGGCGACGTAGGCCAGCTTCTCCGGGTTGTACCGCGCGGTGTGCTGGTAGAGGGTGCGGATGCGTACCCCGCGCTCGATGAGCGGCCGGTCGCGTTCCAGGCCGCGCAGCAGGCTCCGTTCGGACAGGCGCTCGCTGGGCTGGACGGTGAGCACCTCGGTCTGGCACTGCGAGGTGGCCTGGTTGAGGGCCGCGTTGATGCGTTCCCCGCCCTCCAGCACCGTGAGGGAGTCGGAGCTCGCCGCGATATGGCTGCTCAGCCCCATGAACGGCTCGAATGCGTCGGCAAGCCGGATGGACAGGCGCCTGCGCTCGGTGATCTCGCGTTCTATCGGGCCGAGCCGCTGGGCGAGGGCCACGGGAGCGGGAAGCGGGCGGAGCCATTCCGGATCGTCGGGATCGGGGTCCAGCAGGGCGAACTCCAGCAGGCAGGGCGCCGGTTCCACCTCGGCCCGCGCGATGCGCCCGGCGCGCAGCGCATCGGCGTAGAGGCGGCTCCCTTCCTCGCACATCTCGGTCACCGCATGGGGATGTGCAGCTTTAGTCCGATTCGTTGCCAAATCTCCACCCCCCAGGGTCCTGAACATGCAGGAACATGATGCATCGATTATGTGGCCACGACGTGCCCGAATGAGCCATCGTCGTAGTCGACGGGGGAAGAGGGGACCTTCAAGTGAGGACGAAGCCGACTATGGGTAAGAGACTGCTTCGCTCGATACTTGTCGCCGCATTCTCCGTCCTGGTGACCGTGGGGGCGCTCGGCGGCCTCGCGAGTGAGAAGGGTGACGCGCGGGCGGACACGACCTGGCCGATGGTGGTCTCGAAGACCGCCTCCGCCAGCGACACGACCTGGCCGACGGTGGTCGCGAGGACCGCCTCGCCCGGTGACACGACGTGGCCGACGGTGGCCGCGAAGACCGCCTCGCCGGGTGACACGACCTGGCCGACGGTGGCCATGAATCCCGCCTCCGCCGACGACACCACGTGGCCGATGCACGCGGACGGTGTGAGGAGCTGACGTGACGACCCCGCCTGACGACCGCTCCTTCCGTCGCGAGATGGCCACCGCCTACCGCTCCGGCTGGCACTTCATCGACCTGGTCACCGCCATCCCCCACAGCGGTGACTCGCTGATGGTGACCGTGTTCGGTGAGCCGGTCGTCGTCACGCGGGACGAGGACGGCGACGTGCGGGCGTTCCGGTGCCTGCGCAAGCCGCGTGGTGCACCCCAACCGGTGCGCTGTGCCATCCGGTACGGAATGATCTTTGTGAATCTGGACCAGCGGGACCACCGGCTCGCCGAGCCGGCGGACAGCGACCTGAGGACCATCTCGGCCACCCCCCGCAGTGCCTGACGCGATTCCCCCGTCGTAAAAGATCGCTCAGGTGCTTCCCCCCGCAGCGGCGTCACCGTGACCTGAACACGGTGACGCCGCTGCAGTTTGTGGGGACATTTCCGGCTATCGGCGCTCCGCCACACTGGCCGAAAACAGCCGGGCGTCAGCCCCGCCCGAGCGCCCGCTCCAGCTGGATCTCGATGACCACGCGGGCCGGGTTGGGCGCCGGGACGCGCGCGTAGCGCTGGGCGTAGCGCCGCTCCGCCTCCGCGATCCGCTCCGGCTCCGTGCGGACGTACGCCCGCCCCTCCAGCGTCGCCCAGCGGCGCCCGTCCACCTGGCACACGGCCACCCGGGCGCCCGAGGGGCCGGCCGCCCGCACATGCGAGACCTTCGCGCTCGACTTGTTCGTGATGATCCGCGCCAGCCCGGCCCCGGGGTCGTACGTCACCCCGACGGGCACCACGTGCGGGCTGCCGTCGGGGCGGAGCGTCGTCAGCGTGCACAGGTGCCGCTCCCGCCAGAAGCGGAGGTAGGCCTCGTCGGGGGCGCCCGGATCCACGGAGTATGTCGCCATGCCCCGAAACCTAGCCTGAGGACCGTGCGCCGGCCGCCTTGAGTGGAATAGACTCAACTTTGTGCACGTTGGTTAAGTCAGCAGTGGGATGTCGAGGAGGAGAACGGACACGTGGACGCCGAGCTGACCAACAGGAGCCGTGACGCGATCAACGCGGCGAGCAACCGCGCCCTGACCGAGGGGCACCCGGACCTCACGCCCGCTCACCTGCTGCTGGCTCTGCTCCAGGGGCAGGACAACGAGAACATCACCGACCTGCTCGCGGCCGTCGAGGCCGACCAGGCCGCCGTACGCTCGGGTGCGGAGAAGATCCTGGCCTCGCTGCCCAGCGTGACCGGGTCCACCGTCGCGCCCCCGCAGCCCAACCGGGAACTGCTGGCCGTGATCGCCGACGCCGGCGAGCGCGCGAAGGACCTCGGTGACGAGTACCTGTCCACCGAGCACCTGCTGATCGGCCTCGCCGCGAAGGGCGGCGCGGCGGGCGAGGTGCTCGTCCGGCAGGGCGCCGAGGCGAAGAAGCTGCTGGAGGCCTTCAAGAAGGCCAGGGGAGGACGCCGCGTGACCACTGCCGACCCCGAGGGCCAGTACAAGGCCCTGGAGAAGTTCGGCACCGACTTCACCGCCGCCGCGCGCGAGGGCCGACTCGACCCGGTCATCGGCCGGGACCAGGAGATCCGGCGGGTCGTGCAGGTGCTGAGTCGCCGCACCAAGAACAATCCCGTCCTCATCGGTGAGCCCGGTGTCGGCAAGACCGCCGTCGTGGAGGGGCTGGCCCAGCGGATCGTGAAGGGTGACGTGCCCGAGTCGCTGAAGGACAAGCGGCTCGTCGCGCTGGACCTCGGCGCGATGGTGGCGGGCGCCAAGTACCGCGGCGAGTTCGAGGAGCGGCTCAAGGCCGTCCTCGCCGAGATCAAGGACTCCGACGGGCAGATCATCACCTTCATCGACGAGCTGCACACCGTCGTCGGCGCCGGCGCGGGCGGCGACTCCGCCATGGACGCCGGCAACATGCTCAAGCCGATGCTGGCCCGGGGCGAGCTGCGCATGGTCGGCGCGACCACGCTGGACGAGTACCGGGAGCGGATCGAGAAGGACCCCGCCCTCGAGCGCCGGTTCCAGCAGGTGCTGGTCGCGGAGCCGACCGTCGAGGACACCATCGCCATCCTGCGTGGCCTGAAGGGCCGCTACGAGGCCCACCACAAGGTGCAGATCGCGGACAGCGCGCTGGTGGCCGCCGCCACCCTCTCCGACCGCTACATCACCTCCCGCTTCCTGCCCGACAAGGCCATCGACCTCGTCGACGAGGCCGCCTCCCGCCTGCGCATGGAGATCGACTCCTCCCCCGTGGAGATCGACGAACTGCAGCGCGCCGTCGACCGGTTGAAGATGGAGGAGCTGGCGATCGCCAAGGAGACCGACCCGGCCTCCGTCGCCCGCCTCGAGAAGCTGCGCCGCGACCTCGCCGACAAGGAGGAGGAGCTGCGGCACCTCACCGCCCGCTGGGAGAAGGAGAAGCAGTCCCTCAACCGGGTCGGCGAGTTGAAGGAGAAGCTGGACGACCTGCGCGGCCAGGCCGAACGCGCCCAGCGCGACGGCGACTTCGACACCGCCGCCAAGCTGCTCTACGGCGAGATCCCGCAGCTGGAGAAGGAACTGGAGGCCGCCTCCGAGGCCGAGGAGGAGGCCTCCCGGGACACCATGGTCAAGGAGGAGGTCGGCGCCGACGACATCGCCGACGTCGTCGCCGCCTGGACCGGCATCCCCGCCGGGCGCCTGATGGAGGGCGAGACGCAGAAGCTGCTGCGCATGGAGGACGAGCTGGGCAAGCGGCTCATCGGCCAGGGCGAGGCCGTCCGGGCCGTCAGCGACGCCGTACGGCGTTCCCGGGCCGGCATCGCCGACCCCGACCGCCCCACCGGGTCGTTCCTCTTCCTCGGCCCGACCGGCGTCGGCAAGACCGAACTCGCCAAGGCGCTCGCCGACTTCCTCTTCGACGACGAGCGGGCCATGGTCCGCATCGACATGTCGGAGTACGGCGAGAAGCACAGCGTGGCCCGGCTGGTCGGTGCGCCTCCCGGCTACGTCGGCTACGAGGAGGGCGGCCAGCTGACCGAGGCGGTGCGCCGCCGCCCGTACAGCGTGGTGCTGCTGGACGAGGTGGAGAAGGCCCACCCCGAGGTCTTCGACGTCCTGCTCCAGGTGCTGGACGACGGCCGTCTGACGGACGGTCAGGGCCGCACGGTCGACTTCCGCAACACCATCCTCGTGCTCACCTCCAACCTGGGCAGCCAGTTCCTGGTCGACCCGCTCACCAGCGAGGCGGAGAAGAAGGAGCAGGTCCTGGAGGCCGTCCGGGCCTCCTTCAAGCCCGAGTTCCTCAACCGGCTCGACGACCTGGTGGTCTTCTCGGCGCTGACCAAGGCCGAGCTGGAGCGGATCGCCCAGCTGCAGATCGAACGGCTCGGCAGGCGGCTGGCGGAGCGGCGCCTCACCCTGGACGTCACCCCCGAGGCGCTGGCCTGGCTCGCGGAGGAGGGCCTGGACCCCGCGTACGGCGCCCGCCCGCTGCGCCGCCTGGTGCAGACCGCCATCGGCGACCGGCTCGCCAAGGAGATCCTCGCCGGCGAGATCAAGGACGGCGACACGGTCCGCGTGGACCGCTTCGGCGAAGGGCTGCTGGTGGGACCGGCGACCGGCAAGACGCTGTAGGACCGCCCACGCGTTCGCTGCGGGCCCCTCCTTCCGTACACGGAAGGAGGGGCCCGTCGTGCGTGGGCAGCCGGATCAGACGCTGCTCATGGCCTCGTACAGCGACCAGAAGACCCAGACCGAGAACGCCAGACAGCCCCACCACAGGGCCCACAGCCCCCACCGGACCAGTTTGGGTATGCGCATGCCCGCATCATCGCCCCCCGGCGTCACACGGTGAAGGCGAAGAAGGTCACCCGCGCGGTCGTGGGCTCCTCGTACGTCACGTCGATCTCCACGGCGTCCGCGTCGACACCGGGCGGCACCGTGGCGGCGGAGTTCATGTGCAGGCACAGGTCGGCGCCGTCGTCGCACGACTCGGCCCCGGGCTCCGGCGCCACCGGGTAGGTCCTCTTCAGCCATCTCACGACATCCGCCCGGGGCATCCGGAACTCGACGTCGTACTCGGTGTCCAGCCACACCTGGACGGTGCACTCGGCCTCGTACGCCCCCTTCGGCAGCCGCGCCCCGCCGAAGTCCAGCGCCTCCGCGCACGGGACCTTCTCCGGGGCCCCGCCGAGCGGGTGGCCGGAGGTCATGAACCTGATCGCCATCGCGGCCACCCCGGCCAGGATCAGCGCGGGAAGCGCCATGATCGCCGCGAACACACCCCACCTGGTACCACCCCGCGCCGCCACGCCGACCCCCCGTCGTCCGCCGTTCACCGCCCGCCCGGACGGATCATGTCAGCTCCTGGCCGACAGGGCCCCGCCGGGGCTTGCCACGCCCCTCCCCTCCTGGGGGAGGATGGCGGAATCCGCATGAAGGGAAAAACACGGTGACCATCGACCCGTCCTCGATTCCGAACTTCGGGGGCCAGCCCGAACCCCAGCCCCAGGGACCCGTTGGCCCCGTCGTCCCGGATCAGGACCTCGTGAAGCAGCTCCTCGACCAGATGGAGCTGAAGTACGTCGTCGACGAGGAGGGCGACCTCGCGGCTCCGTGGGAGCAGTTCCGCACGTACTTCATGTTCCGCGGGGAGGCCGAGCAGGCGGTCTTCTCGGTGCGGACCTTCTACGACCGCCCCCACAAGATCGACGAGAAGCCCCAGCTTCTGGAGTCCGTCGACGACTGGAACCGCCGCACCCTGTGGCCCAAGGTCTACACGCACACCCACGACGACGGCACCGTCCGCCTCATCGGCGAGGCGCAGATGCTGATCGGCACCGGCGTCGACATCAACCACTTCGTCTCCTCCACGGTCAGCTGGGTGCGGGCCGCGATCGAGTTCGACCGGTGGCTCGTCGAGCAGCTCGGCCTGGAGCAGGAGGTCAACGACTCGGAGAACGAGGACGGCGAGGAGTAGACCGCGCCGTCCGCGGGATCGCCGCGGCTGTCTACAGCGGCGCGTGCGCGAGCACGACCAGGTACGCGCCGTAGAGGTAGGAGAGCCCGGCCAGGGCCGCGACCATCACGGTCGCGTGCCAGGGCCGGGCTCTCGCCGTCCGCACCAGCGCCCGGGCCGCCGGCAGCAGCAGCGGGAAGGCGGGCAGCAGGAACCGCGGCTTGGACTCGAAGACGCCCGACCCGCCGACCGCGACCAGCAGCAGCACCCCGCTGTACACCAGGAGCGGCAGCGGGGCGCGGTCCAGCGCCAGCAGGACGTACAGCAGCAACCCCACGGCCACCAGGAGCAGCGCCATGGGGAAGACCAGGCGGCTCCCGTGCAGCAGCATCGCGCGCACCGTGTGCAGCGAGCCCCGCCCGAAGTCGAACCGCGACCCCCAGCGCGCCTGCACGGCGAAGTACCCGCCCAGCAGATCGCCCCGGGACCGGCCGACCCACAGCAGATACCCCGTCCAGCCCAGGGGGGCGAGCGCCGCGCCCGTCCACAGCCTGTGGGAAACCCGGCCGCGCCGCCGCCACACCTCCCAGCAGGCCGCGGCCACCACCGCGGCGGCGACCGCGAACCCGTTCGGCCGGGCGAGGCCCGCGAACGCCGCCAGCGCGCCCGCCCACAGCCATCGCCCGGCCAGCACCGCGTACAGCGACCAGGCCCCGAACGCGGTCAGCACCGGCTCGGTGTACGCCATCGACAGCACCACCGAGTGCGGCAGCAGCCCCCACAGCAGCACCAGCGCGGTGCCCACGGCCCGCCCGTACACCCGGGACCCCACCGCGTGGATCCCGGCCGCCGCCACGGCCGCCGCCGTCCACGACACCAGCAGCCCCGCCCCGCCACCGCTGAGGTGCGCCACCGCGGTCACCGACCGCACCAGCGCCGGATAGAGCGGGAAGAACGCGAGGTCGCTGTAGCCGTACCGGCCCAGGGCGTGGCCGTAGCCGTGCGCGGCGATGCCCAGGTACCAGACCGAGTCCCAGGACCGGCCCAGCAGCGTCAGCGGATGCCTGCCCACGGCCTGGGCGAGCAGGGCGAGCACGACGGCCCCGGCGAGCCGCGCGCCGAGGAACAGGCCGACGGCGACACCGCTCGTCCTGACAAGCGACGTCCCGGCGCGCTCCCCGGGCGCCGGCTCGGGTGCGGTGACGGGCGGAGCGAGAACGGTGCTGGCGTGGGTCACACCTCCGCACCTTGCAAGGGGGAGGGCGCGAACGCGAGCAGGGCTGCGCCAAGTGGCGGGCCGCTTTCGCTCACATGGCCCGCAGCCGCTCCGCCGCCGCCCGCAGCACCTCCTCGCGCTTGCAGAACGCGAACCGCACGAGCGGCGCGCCCGCCTCCCGGTCGTCGTAGAAGACCGCGTTGGAAGGGGCCCGAGGAGACGTAGGTCAGGAACTGCTTCGCCGAGCGGACCGCGCCGACCAGCTCCGGCGGGGCGGTCACCCAGCCGACACTGTGTCCGCACACCTATTCGTGTGCGGCAACGGGGCAAGGTGCGAGAAGGGTGCTGTGCCCGATCCCCGAGTTCCGTCAGCTTTCGTAGTGGTAGCGGCACTGTGCGATCAGGACGGCGTCCTCGGTGGCCTTGTAGATCAGCCGGTGCTCGTCGTTGATGCGGCGCGACCAGTAGCCCTGGAATCCGTGCTTGAGCGGTTCCGGTTTGCCGATGCCCTCGTTGCCGTTCCGGGTGATGTCCGCGATGAGTGTGTTGATGCGCTTCAGGATCTTCCGGTCCTGAAGCTGCCACCACAGGTAGTCCTCCCAGGCGCGGGAGGAGAAGGTGATCTTCAACGCGCGGCCCTTACTCGTCGGTCGCCAGCTCGCGCACGGTGCCGCCGCCGTTCTCCAACTCGTCGATGGACGCGAGCAGGCGCCGGGCGTTGGCCGGACTGCGCAGCAGGTACGCCGTCTCCTTCAGGGACTCGTAGTCCTCGAGGGAGACGATGACGACCGGCTCATGGCCGGCCCGGGTGATGACGACCTCTTCGCGGTCGTCGGTGACGGAGTTGAGCACCTCGGCGTACCGCGCGCGCGACTCGGAATACGTCATGGTCTTCACAGTCGACCCTCCTTCCACGTACAGAAAATTGTACGTCCGTCTCTGTCGGTGCGGCAAGCGCCGAAAGGACGGCCCAGGCGCGAAAGCGCTGGGCGGGCGAAGCGTGGCAGGCGGCGGGGAACGCGTCGACCAGACCCGCGGGGCGCCGGTCAGCCCGCGAATGCCTTGCGGAGCCGTTCCGCCGCCTCTGTCAGCACCTCGGTTTGCTTGCAGAAGGCGAACCGTACGAAGGGCGCGCCGGCTTCGCGGTGGTCGTAGAAGACGGCGTTCGGGATGGCCACCACGCCCGCCCGTTCGGGCAGGGCGCGGCAGAAGGCGAAGCCGTCGGTCTCGCCGAGGGGGCGGATGTCGGTGGTGATGAAGTACGTGCCAGCCGTCCGGAACACCTCGAAACCGGCGTCCGCCAGCCCCGTCGCCAGGAGGTCCCGCTTGGCCAGCATGTCCGCGCGGAACGCCTCGAAGTAACTGTCCGGCAGCGCGAGCGCCTCGGCGACGGCGTACTGGAACGGTCCGGACGACACATACGTCAGGAACTGCTTGGCGGAACGGACGGCGGTCACGAGTTCCGTGGTTCCGGTAACCCAGCCGACCTTCCAGCCGGTGAAGGAGAACGTCTTGCCGGCCGAGCCGATGGTCACCGTGCGCTCGCGCATCCCGGGGAACGTGGCGAGCGGCAGATGCTCCGCGCCGTCGAACACCAGGTGCTCGTACACCTCGTCCGTCACCACCAGCAGGTCCCGCGCCACCGCCAGCTCGGCGATCGCGGCCAGCTCCGCGCGGGTGAGGACCGTGCCGGTGGGGTTGTGCGGGGTGTTGATCAGCAGCAGACGGGTGCGGTCGGTGACGGCCGCGCGCAGCTCGTCGAGGTCGAGGCGGAAGCTGCCCTCGTGCGGCCGCAGGGTCACGGGGACGCGGCGGCCGCCCGCCATGGCGATGCTCGCCGCGTAGGAGTCGTAGTACGGCTCCAGCGCCACCACCTCGTCGCCGGGCTCCAGCAGGGCCAGCAGCGAGGCGGCGATGGCCTCCGTGGCGCCCGCCGTGACCAGCACCTCGGTCTCGGGGTCGTACGACAGCCCGTAGCGGCGCAGCTGGTGCGCGGCGACCGCGGTGCGCAGCTCGGGGATGCCCGGGCCCGGCGGGTACTGGTTGCCGCGGCCGTCGCGCAGCGCCCGCACGGCCGCCTCCCTGATCTCCTCGGGGCCGTCGGTGTCGGGGAAGCCCTGGCCCAGGTTGATCGACCCGGTCGCGACGGCGAGGGCGGACATCTCGGCGAAGATCGTCGTCCCGAACTCGGCGAGCCGTCGATTCAGGTGGGGGCGCGCGGTGGAGGTCATGCGGGCCATCCTGCGCCCAAGCCCGGCGCTCGCTCAACTCACGTTCGGGGCAGCCACCCGCTTCGGCGCACAGGGCGCCGCCGGGCGGGCACGGCTCGGCACGGTCTTTCGTCAAGCTCAGCTCTCGCTCAAGCTTTTCGGCTTTCCTTGACGATCACCCCGGTACTCCATGATTGTTCTGTACATGCCGCTCCTGAGGGGAGCGGTCAAAAAGGGGGAATCATGAATTCCGCGCTGACCCGCGCCTGCACCGCCGCCGCACTGACCGCTTTTCTCGCCCTGGGGGCCGGCGGAGTGGGCACCGCTTATGCGGCAGACGCCCCGACGACGGTCAATGCCGACCAGGACGGCAATCCCATTCCGCAGGCGCCGGCGGACGCCGATGTCGACGGTCCGATGCACCCGGACGGCTGCCCGCCCGACCCGGGCTTCTCCTTCTCCAAGGTGAAGAGCACGTTCGTCGGCGACAAGAGCAAGACCGTCTACGGGGCCTCCGGTGTCACGCTCTCGGTCTCAGTGGCCAAGGGCCACACCTGGACCGGCACCGTGACCTATTCGGCGAAGCTGAGCGAGTCGATGCTCATCGCCTCCGCCGAGGAGAGCATCAGCGGCTCGATCTCCTACGCCAAGACCACCACCGTCACCCTCGGCGGCAGCTGGAAGGTTCCGGCGAGCCAGAGGGACGGCTGGCTCGCCCTCGGCTCGAAGGGATACTCCTTCAACTGGCAGTACGGCTCCTACAACGGTGGCTGCAAGTGGATCGTCTCGAACCACGGGACCGCCAAGCTCCCGGCACTCTCGCCCTACATCGCCCACTCGTGAGTCGAGGACGATCTGATGAAGCTGCCCCTGCTGGCCGTCGGCCTGTCGGCCCTGGTGCTCGTGTCGGCCTGTTCCGGGAGTGACCATCCCCGGGCCACCGCCGGCCACCGGGGGGCGTCGGCTCCGGCGAAGGCGTCAACGGAGCCCGGCGCCACTCCCTCTCCGGTGGGTACTCCCACGAGCCCCGACCGCCTTCCCGACCCGGTCCAGTCTCCGCTGCCCGTCGGGACGAAGACGCTGTACACCGGCTCGGGCCACGGTGCGGGCGGTGTCACGCTTCCCCTGTCCGCGGGGAAGGCCTCGTCCGTCACGGTGAGGTGGACCTGCGCCGGGCCCTCCAAGTTCGGCATCAGCGCCGCCGGAAGGCCCCTCGCCGGGTCCCAGTGCGGTGACGGGAGCGGTGTGTTCACCGCCGAGATACCGCGGGCCCGTCTCCACGAACTGAAGTGGAGGCTCTCCGCGGTGAACTCCGTGGTCTGGCGGATCGTCATCACCCAGCCCCCCGGCGCCTGAGGCCGGGCGGACCCTCTGAAGTTGCTCAACTCTGCTTCGCTGATGGGCGCCTGCGCCGGTACCCAACCCACCATTGCTCACCAGCGGAAGGGCGGTCCCCGGCTGTCGCCATCTGTCGTCGTCGGCCGCCCTCGTACGGCCCGCAGACGGCCCCAGGGATACCCCGGGGCCGCTAAAGGAACCCGGGGTCCCTCTCGGCCCCGGGTTCTCGCGTTCCCGCTCAGCAGGATTCGTCCGCTTTCCTCCTGAACTCCTTCAGGGACATGACCTTGTCGCCGGCCAGGACCTCCCCGGGCCCGAGCTTGTTGACGTCCGCCGGGCGGAACGTGGTCTCTCCGCGGTAGTCGACGCTGTTGCCGTGCCCCGAGGTGAACCTCAGCGTGTAGGACCTTCCGGCGGTCAGCCCGCCGGTCCCCTGCTGCCGAGCCCGCCAGTCCGCGGGCAGGGAGGACAGGTCGAGGTCCTGCTCCCCCTTCAGGGGCTTCGGCGGCGCGCCCAGCCAGTAGTCCAGCCCGGGGAGCGTGGCCTTGCCGGACGGCTCCCCACCCAGGCGGATGACCTTCACCGAGGTGACCGCCGACCCCGGGCACGGCCGCAGCCGGACCCGGACCTCGCCCCCCTGCGTCAAGTAGACGGCGATCAGGGGGTGGTCCGGCGGACTGCACCCGGCGGCCATCACCCCGGCCAGAGCAACCACGGCGTGTATCCGACGCCGGGGCCATGCCATCGTCTGTGCCACCGGGCCCCCATCTGCTGAAGTGTGGTGGGACCCTACCTGGCTGTGAGGGACTTGAGGTCCCGGGACACCTGACTGCATAGGCTTTTGTGGGCCCGCCCGTAGATCCTCTGCCCGGCCTGCGCCCGGACCTGCGCCGGGGACACCTACCACCTGATCCGGGCCGGGATCACCGGCGACGAACGCAAGGGCGTACCCGCCACCGTGCGGGAGCACCCCCGCGTCTTCGCCACCCTCACCGCCCCTTCGTTCGGCCCGCTCCGGGTGTACGCCCACCTGATGCCCGACAGCCGCGAGCGCGCCCTGCGCGCCATTGCCTCCGTGTTTCAGCGTCTCACTCAGGGAGATCACGGCCCACAGACGGCCCAGCGACACCCGGACGGCCCCTGAACTGCCCTTCTATGCAGGTCAGGGGTCATCGTCGTGCGAGAAGCCTCTGAAGTTGCTCAACTCTGCTTTGGCCTTTGGGATGCCCGGGCATCCCCGGGTCACCGCGGCAGACGCGGCAACGGACGAGGGGCCCACGGGGGGCCGCTTCGGGGGTACGGAAAGCAGGTGGCGAGATGGGCACCTTCTTCGGCGTGGCGGTGGTCGCGATCGTGTGTGTGCTGATCGTCGGGTCCGCGGTCGGCAGGAGCGGCAAGCGGAACGGCCGGCGGCCGTCCCGCACGCGGTCCGCGTCGTCTTCGTACGGCGGCGGGAGCAGCTGGTGGGCGGGCGGCTCGGACGGCTCGTCGGGCCACCACGGTGGGGGCCACCACGGTGGGGGCCACCACGGTGGGGGTCACTCCTGCGGCGGCGGCCACTCGTGCGGCGGACACTCCTGCGGCGGGGGTTCGTCGTGCGGCGGTGGAGGCGGCTGCGGGGGAGGTAGCTGACACGGGCAGCCGAGCCTCGGGTGCAACGGAGGCGCGGCTGCCCGCCGGGGCAGCGGGGCGTCCGCCGGGCGGCGGTGCCCGACGGGCGGCGGTGGCGCTCACGTGGCGGTGCAGCCCGCCGCCGGTCCCGCCGAGTGGCGGTGTCTGGTCGTCAAGGCCCTGCCGAGTGGCGGCGTCCCGTCGACAAGGTGCCCGCCGGGCCACGGTGTTGGCGGGGCCGGTCGGCGGCGGTGGGCGCCCGGTGAGGGCGTTCCGTGGGCGCTCGTCCGTGGCCGGTTCACGCGCCGGGCGCTCGCCGTGGTTGAACAGTTGAGCTGTGGAGCCCTCTGAGGGATGGAAACCCCACGAAGTTGGGTAAAAACGCTGTGGCGATGCCACTGTTCATGATTCCCTCTAAATCGCCAACGCAGCCCCTCGGACGTCCCACAGACTCCCCACCCCGGCCGGGCCGGCTGGGCTGACATGGCCGATCTCCCCCTCATTCGCGTGTTAGCGGAGCCGATCCATGCTCACGACCCTGAACACCACCTACACCGATACGCGCGCGGCCGACCTCGCCTGGGCCCTGGGGCGCGAGCCGCTGCCCGCCCTGGCCACCCTGGACCTCGAACTGGACCGCGCCAAGCTGCAGTTGCGCCTGCTCGGCGCCTCCCACCAGGTGCTCCTCGAGGAGGAGCGGGGCAACTGTTCGGAGACGGTCGCATGCATCCCCGGCTCCAGCACCCCCCTGCCGCTCGGCGTCGCCAAGCGGGTCGGCGACTGGGAGTACGAGTTCGCGGCGCGCGTCGAGGTGCTCACTCCCGGCACGTTCGCCGGCCGCGCCCAGGAGCTGCTGGCGCTCGTCTCCGAGCATCCGCACGGCCTCGCCGGAGTCTTCCCCGGCAGCCCGCACGCCTTCACCGCGATGCTGGCCCAGCGGCACGGGGGCCAGGTGCACTGGCGGACCTGGCACGCCTACCCGCAGGACGGCCAGTTGGTGGCCACCCGCACCCGGGTGGGCGCGCGGGCACGGGTGGCGCAGCCGGGCTGAGGCACCCGGTGCCATCGGCGAGCGGCATAAACCCGCCATGCGCCGATCCACCCCAGATCCACACGTGTGGGTGACGAAGCGTACTGAGCATGTGACGTAACGTCGCAGCGTGATCGAACCGCACGCCCCCGCGCCCCCGGGCGCCCCGCCCTCCTGGACAGGCCCCGCCCGGCTGCCCGTCCGGCCCGGCACCGGGCGGTTCCTGGTCCTCGTGTGCGTCTTCGTCTGCGCGGCCTGCGGCCTCGTGTACGAGCTCGAACTGGTCGCGTTCGCCTCGTACCTGATGGGCGACTCGGTCACCCAGGCGTCCGTCGTGCTGTCCGTGATGGTGTTCGCGATGGGCATCGGCTCCCTCGCCGCCAAGCGCCTGCGCTGGCACGCGGCCGCCGGCTTCGGCGCGGTCGAGACGGCGCTCGCGCTGATCGGCGGCTGCAGCGCGATGACCCTGTACGCCGTGTTCGCCTGGACGGGCGGCTGGGGCGGTCTGTGGGCCGACGGCCCCCGCTGCCTGCTGGTCGCCTTCTCGCTCGCCATCGGCCTGCTCATCGGCGCCGAGGTCCCGCTGCTGATGGAGCTGATCCAGCGCATCCGCCGGCAGGACGCGGGCGGCGCGGTGGCCGACCTGTTCGCCGCCGACTACGTGGGCGCGCTGGTCGGCGGCCTGGCCTTCCCCTTCCTGCTGCTGCCGTTCCTGGGCCAGTTGACCGGCGCCCTGCTCACCGGGACGGTCAACGTCGTCGCGGGCGGCGCCCTGGTGCTGGGCCTCTTCCGCCGCGACCTCACCCACCGGGCCCGCTGGATCCTGCTCCTGCTCGGCGTCGTCGTCCTCGGCGTCCTCGCCTCCGCCGCCGCCCTCACCGACGACTTCGAACGCGCCGCCCGGCGCGCGGTGTACGGCACGGACGTGCGCGTCGCCGTGCGGACCGGGGTCCAGGAGGTCGTCCTGTCCGGCGGCACCGACGGCAAACCCCTCGAACTCTTCCTCGACGGCCGCCTGCGCGTCGGCGGCCGCGACGAACGCCGCTACCACGCGGCCCTCGTCGACCCGGCCATGTCCGGGCCCCACGCGCGCGTGCTGATCCTCGGCGGCGGCGACGGTCTGGCCGCCCGCGAGGTGCTGCGCCACCGCGGGGTGCGCCGCGTCGACGTCGTGGAGCTCGACCCCGCCCTGATCCGCCTGGCCCGCCACGACCCCGGCCTGTCCGCGGCCAACGGCCACGCCTACGCCGACCCCCGCGTCCACCCCGTCGCGGCGGACGCCCTCGGCCGGCTGCGCGGCGCGCCCCCGGCGTCGTACGACGTCGTGATCGCCGACCTCCCCGACCCGGGGATCACCGCCAGCACCAAGCTGTACTCCCAGGAGTTCTACGGCCTGGCCCGCCGCGTGCTGGCCCCCGGCGGCCGGCTCGTGGTGCACGCCGGGCCCGTCGCCACCCGCTGCCACGCCTTCTGGACGGTCGCCGCGACCCTGCGCGCGGCCGGCTTCGCCACCACCCCCTACCGCGTCCTCAGCCACGACTCCGGCTTCCCGGCGGGCGCCGACCGCTTCGCCGACGCCTCCCGGGCACCGCACGACTGGGGCTTCCTGCTGGCCGCACCCGGCCCCTCAGCGCCCCCCTTGCGCCCCGGCTCCCCGGGCGGGTGGACCCCGACTCCGGCCGAACTGGCGGCGGACCGGAGCGCGGCCGAGCGGACCCGGATCACCGGGCTGCCGGCCTCCACGCTGGTGCACCCGCGGTACTGAGACACACACCGGCAGGCGCACGGTCACGCGAGGGTACGATCCGGCCACTCCTGGGTAGGCTCAGCCGACATGGAGCACCAGGTCTTCGTTCCGGTTCCGGCCGCTCGTCTCGCCACGGCACTCGCCGATCCCGCGCGAGTCGCCCGGGCCGTCCCCGGGCTCCAGCAGGACGCCGGGGCGGAACCCGTCGCCGGCCGGCTGAAGCTGCGCGTCGGCGGACACTCCGTCACCTACCGGGGCGCGCTGCGGGTGACCGCCCGCGAGGACGGCACGTACGCCGTCGAGGGCGACGCCGGCGAGGCCCGTGGCACCGGTGCCGTGAAGTTCGCGCTCACCCTGCGCCTTGCCGACAGCGAAGGCGGCTGCACGGTCACCGCCGAGGGCACGGCGGAGGCGGACGGCCGGATCACGGAACTGCCGGCGGAGGCGGTGAACGCGGCCGTGACGAGGCTGCTGAGCCGCTGCATGGAGAACCTGGCGGCGGCGCCGGAGGAACACGAGCGGGCAGAGGCAGAGGAAGCGGAACCGGAGCAAGGGCCGGCGCAGGAGCCCGAGGCCGAGCGCGCCTCCGTGTTCGACACCGAGGTCCCCCCGCCCTCCCTGGACCCGGAGGCCGACCGCCTCGCCGAGGACTTCGCGGACACCGGCGAACCCCCGGCGGAGGCCGCGCACGCGCGCCGCACGATGATCGGCCGCAGCGCCGAGGAGGTCGACCACGCCCCGCCGCGGGGACGCTATGCCCCCGTCCCGCCACCCCAGGCGGTCTCGGCGACATCGGCCCTGCGCTGGGCCGCACCGGCCGCGGCACTCGCCCTCGCCTCCGCGATCGTCGTCGGCAGGGCGCTGCGCAGACGCCGCTGAGAGGGGGCCGAGGCGTTCCGGCCGGCCGCGCGACGGCCCCACCGCTCCGCGGCCGTCCGCCCCCCTCGCCCGCTCCCCAGTAGTGTCTTCCCGTGAGTAACGAAGACATCACGCTGACCGCAGGCACCGCAGAAGCACACGTCAGCCCCGCCAACGGCGGCCGCATCAGCAGCCTCAGGATCGACTCCCTGGAACTGCTCAGGCAGGGGCAGCGCTACGGCTGCTTCCCCATGGTGCCCTGGTGCGGACGGATCCGCGACGGCCGCTTCCTGGACGGCGGCATCGTGCGCCAGATGCCCCTCAACTCCCCGCCCCACGCCATCCACGGCACCGCCCGCGACGGCGCCTGGCGCACCGCGCGCACCGCGGATCACGAGGCGGTGATCACGTACGACCTGGTCGAACCCTGGCCGCACCGCGGCCGCGTCACCCACGTCGTCACGCTCACCGAGGACAGCCTGACGCTGACGATGTCCGTGGAGGCGTACGACGACTCCTTCCCGGCACAGCTCGGCTGGCACCCCTGGTTCCACCGCAACCTCGGCGGCGAGGACGTCCGGCTCGACTTCAAGCCCGCCTGGCAGGAGGAGCGCGGAGCCGACCACCTGCCCACCGGCAACCGCATCGACCCCGGGCCCGGCCCCTGGGACGACTGCTTCGGCATGCCCGGCGGCACCGACGTCACCCTCACCTGGCCGGGACAGCTGGAGCTGAAGGTGACCAGCCGTGAGGAGTGGGTGGTCGTCTACGACGAACAGGCCGAGGCCGTGTGCGTCGAGCCGCAGACCGGCCCGCCCGACGGTCTGAACACCCACCCGCGCCTGGTCACCCCGCTGGAGCCGCTGGAGGCGACGACGACCTGGAGCTGGCGGCGCATCTAAGCTGGTCGGCATGACGGACGTACGCGGCGCGCTGCTGCAGCAGATCAAGGACAAGGCCGTGGTGCACGGCAAGGTGACCCTCTCCTCGGGTCTGGAGGCCGACTACTACATCGACCTGCGCCGCATCACCCTCGACGGCGAGGCCGCCCCGCTGGTCGGCCAGGTGCTCCTGGATCTGACCGCGGACCTCGAGTTCGACGCGGTGGGCGGGCTCACCATGGGCGCCGACCCCGTCGCGGCCGCCATGCTGCACGCCGCCGCCGCGCGCGGGAAGCGGCTGGACGCCTTCGTCGTCCGCAAGGCGGCCAAGGCGCACGGGCTGCAACGGCGCGTGGAAGGACCGGAGATCGCGGGCCGCCGGGTCCTCGTCGTCGAGGACACCTCCACCACCGGCGGATCTCCGCTGACCGCCGTCGAGGCCGTGCGCGAGGCCGGTGCCGAGGTCGTCGCCGTCGCGACCATCGTCGACCGGGCGACCGGCGCCGCCGAGAAGATCGAGGCCGGTGCGGGCGTTCCGTACCGGTATGCCTTCTCGAAGGATGAACTGGGTCTGGACTGACACGCGCAAGAGCCCTGGACTTGAGGGCGCCGACCAGCACCCCGTGTCTGGAAAGATGGGGGCGACGACGACGTCACCCCCCAGGTCTAGGTCAGGGCCGTTACGCACAACGTCAACCCGCAACACAAGGAGCGGACAGATGCCCATCGCAACCCCCGAGGTCTACAACGAGATGCTCGACCGGGCGAAGGCAGGCAAGTTCGCCTACCCGGCCATCAACGTGACCTCGAGCCAGACCCTGAACGCGGCGCTGCGCGGCTTCGCGGAGGCGGAGAGCGACGGCATCGTCCAGATCTCGACGGGTGGCGCCGAGTTCCTCGGCGGTCAGTTCAGCAAGGACATGGTCACCGGCGCGGTCGCCCTCGCCGAGTACGCCCACGTCCTCGCCGAGAAGTACCCGGTCAACATCGCGCTGCACACCGACCACTGCCCGAAGGACAAGCTCGACGGGTACGTCCGCCCGCTCCTCGCGATCTCCGAGGAGCGCGTGAAGGCCGGCCGCAACCCGCTCTTCCAGTCCCACATGTGGGACGGCTCCGCCGAGACCCTCGCCGACAACCTCGCCATCGCGCAGGAGCTGCTGGAGCGCACCCACGCCGCGAAGATCATCCTCGAGGTGGAGATCACCCCGACGGGCGGCGAGGAGGACGGCGTCTCCCACGAGATCAACGACAAGCTGTACACGACGGTCGACGACGCGATCCGCACCGCCGAGGCCCTGGGCCTGGGCGAGAAGGGCCGCTACCTGCTGGCCGCCTCCTTCGGCAACGTGCACGGCGTGTACAAGCCGGGCAACGTCGTGCTCCGGCCCGAGCTGCTGAAGGAGCTGAGCGAGGGCGTCGCCGCCCGGTTCGGCAAGGAGTCCCCGTTCGACTTCGTCTTCCACGGCGGCTCCGGCTCCAGCGAGCAGGAGATCCTCACCGCGCTGGAGAACGGCGTGGTGAAGATGAACATCGACACGGACACCCAGTACGCCTTCACCCGCCCGGTCGCCGACCACATGTTCAAGAACTACGACGGCGTCCTGAAGGTCGACGGCGAGGTCGGCAACAAGAAGACCTACGACCCGCGCACCTGGGGCAAGCTGGCCGAGGCGTCGATGGCCCGCCGCGTCGTGGAGGCCACCCAGCACCTGCGCTCCGCGGGCAACCGGATCAAGTAAGCGGTACGTCCCGCGGGCCCGGCGGGACGTCAGCGGTACGTGCCGGCGGGCCCGGCGGCTGTTCACGCCGCCGGGCCCGCCGTCTCGCTGTATACCTGGGTACGTGCCCGACGTCCGGCTGGCCTCGTCCCGCGGCAAGTGGATCCTGCTCACCACGATCCTCGGCTCCAGCATGGCCATGCTGGACTCGACGGTCGTCAATGTGGCGCTGCCCCGCATCGGCCACGACCTCGACGCGAGCCTCGCCGCGCTGCAGTGGACGGTCAACGCGTACATGGTCACGCTGGCCGGCCTGATCCTCCTCGGCGGGTCCCTCGGCGACTACCACGGCCGCCGGAAGATCTTCGTCCTCGGCGTGGTCTGGTTCGCCACCGCCTCACTGCTGTGCGGCCTGTCCCCGAGCCCCGGCCTGCTCATCGCCGCGCGGGCGCTGCAGGGCGTCGGCGGCGCGCTGCTCACCCCCGGCTCCCTTGCCCTGATCCAGGCCTCCTTCCATCCGGACGACCGCAGCCGGGCCGTCGGGCTGTGGTCCGGGTTCGGCGGGATCGGCGCGGCGGTCGGCCCGTTCCTCGGCGGCTGGCTGGTCTCCGGCCCCGGCTGGCGCTGGGTGTTCCTGCTGAACGTGCCGCTGGCCCTGCTGTGCGTGCCGGTGGCCCTGCGGCACGTTCCCGAGTCCGCCGACGACCGCGCCCACGGCCGTTTCGACGTGCTCGGCGCGGCACTGGGGGCCCTCGCCCTGGCCCTGCTGACGTACGCGCTCATCGAGGCCCGCGGCGCCACCCTGCCGGTCGCCCTGACCGGGGTGGCCGGTCTGGCCGCGACCGCGGCCTTCGTGCACGTCGAACGGCACCGCCCGGACCCGATGCTCCCGCCGGACATCTTCGCCTCCCGCCAGTTCACGGCGGTCAACCTGGTCACCCTGTGCGTGTACGCGGCCTTCGGCGGCTTCTTCTTCCTCACGGCGCTGCAGCTCCAGGTGGTGGTGGGCTACTCACCCCTGACGGCCGGTACGGCCCTGCTGCCGACGACGGCCCTGATGCTGCTGTTCTCCTCCCGCTCGGGCGCCCTGGCCGACCGCACGGGCCCCCGGCTGCCGCTCACCGTCGGCCCGCTGCTGTGCGCGACGGCGATGCTGTTGATGCTCCGCGTGGGCCCGGGCGCCGACTACGCCACGGACGTCCTGCCCGCCCTGCTGGTGATGGGCATCGGCATGGTCACCCTCGTCGCCCCCCTGACCGCCACGGTCCTGGCCTCCGTGGACACCGCCCGGGCGGGCCTGGCCAGCGGCATCAACAACGCGGCGGCCCGCGCGGCAGGCCTGGTCGCGGTGGCCGCGCTGCCCCTCCTCACGGGTATGGGCCCGGACGCGTACCGCTCGCCCGCGGCCTTCGACGCCGCCTTCGGACGAGCCATGCCCCTCTGCGCGGGCACGCTTGTCGTGGGCTCCGCCCTGGCCTTCACCCTGGTCCGCCGCCCACCCCCGGACTGCCGCCACCCCGAGTGCAGAATCCACGGCAACGTGACGGCTCCGCCGCTGGAGAGGGGGCGGGGGTGAGGAGGGTCTCTTCGAGGGCCTCTGCCCGCGGACGCCTGAAGCGAGACCCGCGCCGGGCCGGCATCAGCGCCGGGCGCTTGAGCGGATGCCGGTGAGCGTCCGGACGCCGGCACCGGTGCCGGGCGTCCGTGGAGGCGCTGGTGAGCGTCCGAAGGCCCAGTACCAGCACAGCGCGCCCCTACGGCACAGGGCACCGCACCACCACCGGGGATCCTGCGGAGCCAGGTGCGGGAAACTGAACGCATGACCATTCACGAAAACCTCCTCGGCGGCCCGCCCCCCACGCACCTCCCCGACGACCCGGAGCCCCGCGAGCTGCTTGCGGCCGGCACCGCGCCCGCGGACGTCGCCGCCAAGCACCCCACCTCCTCGCTCGCCTGGGCCCAGCTGGCGGACGACGCGTTCGAGCGCGGCGCGGTCGTGGAGTCGTACGCCTATGCCCGTACGGGCTACCACCGCGGTCTGGACGCCCTGCGCCGCAGCGGCTGGAAGGGACACGGCCCGGTCCCCTGGGAGCACGAGCCGAACCGCGGCTTCCTGCGCGCCCTGCACGCCCTGGCCCGCGCCGCCCAGGCGATCGGCGAGCAGGACGAGTACGCGCGCTGCACCCAGTTCCTGAAGGACTCCTCGCCCACGGCGGCCCAGACCCTCGGCTGACGCACCCGCAGTCACCGGTGTGGCCCGTCTGGCGGCAGGCGGGCCTTGCCGTGACGGGGGTGATTGCGGAGGATGCGGGTGGGGACCGGGGCCCCCGTGCCGGCATCGGCAGGGGCGGACCGCTACCCGGAGTAACAACAGGAGACAGCGATGTCCCAACAGGCTCACCCCCACGAGGCCGCTGAGCCCGAGATCCCGCCGATCGACCCGAACCTCGACTTCGCGGGCACGACCCCGTACGAGGACTACGTCAAGGCGGACGTGCTGACCCACCTCCAGCAGACCCTCTCCGACGACCCGGGAGAGATGGTCTTCCTCGTGACCACGCAGGTCATGGAGCTGTGGTTCACGGTCATCGTCCACGAGTGGGAGACGGCGTCCCACGCCCTGCGCTCGGACGACGTCCCGACGGCGATCGCCGCCCTGAAGCGTTCCGTACGCGAACTCGAGGCCCTGAACGCCTCCTGGACGCCGCTCGGCCAGCTCACCCCCGCCCAGTTCAACTCCTACCGCAGCGCCCTCGGAGAGGGCTCCGGCTTCCAGTCCGCGATGTACCGCCGCCTGGAGTTCCTGCTCGGCGAGAAGTCCGCGTCCATGCTCGTACCGCACCGCGGCGCCCCGCGCGCGCACGCGGAACTGGAGAAGGCGCTGCACGAGCCCAGCCTCTACGACGAGGTGCTGCGCCTGCTGGCCCGCCGCGGCCACGCGATCCCCGACTCCGTCCTGCACCGCGACGTCTCCCAGCGCTACGAGCCCTCGGACGCGGTCGAACGGGCCTGGGCGGCGATCTACTCCGGCGACGAGAACGCCGAACTCGCCCGGCTCGGCGAGGCGTTGACGGACGTCGCCGAACTGGTGTGGCGCTGGCGCAACGACCACCTCGTCGCCACCCGCCGCGCGATGGGCGCCAAGCCCGGCACCGGCGGCTCCGCCGGCGTGGCCTGGCTGGAGAAGCGCGCCCGCAAGAACGTGTTCCCCGAGCTGTGGACGGCGAGGTCCCATGTCTGAGCCGGCACTGCGGGCGGAGAAGCTGGACGCCGCGGACGACCTGGCCCCGCTGCGGTCCCGTTTCGTCCTCGACGGCGTCGTCTACCTCGACGGCAACTCCCTCGGCGCCCTCCCCGCGAACGTCCCGGACCGCGTGGCGGACGTCGTCCGCCGCCAGTGGGGCGAACTGCGCATCCGCTCCTGGGAGGAGAGCGGCTGGTGGACGGCGCCGGAGCGGATCGGCGACCGGATCGCCCCGCTGGTCGGCGCGGCGCCGGGCCAGATCGTGGTCGGCGACTCGACAAGTGTCAACGTCTTCAAGGCACTCGTCGCGGCGGCCCGCATGGCGGGCGAGGACAGGACCGACATCCTGGTCGACGCCACGACCTTCCCCACCGACGGCTACATCGCCGAGTCGGCGGCCCGCATGACCGGCCGCACGCTGCGCGTCGTGACGCCGCAGGAGGTGCCCGCGGCCCTTGGCCCGCGTACGGCGGCGGTCCTGCTCAACCACGTCGACTACCGCACCGGCCGCCTGCACGACCTGCCGTCCCTGACGGCCGCGATCCACGCCTCCGGCGCCCTCGCGGTCTGGGACCTGTGCCACAGCGCGGGCGCCCTGCCGGTGGGCCTGGACGAACACGGCGTCGACCTGGCGGTCGGCTGCACCTACAAGTACCTGAACGGCGGCCCGGGTGCGCCCGCGTACCTCTACGTCCGCCGCGACCTGCAGCCCCGTTTCGACTCGCCGCTGCCCGGCTGGAACTCCCACGCCGACCCCTTCGGCATGAGCCCGTCGTACACCCCGGCCCCCGGCGCGC
This sequence comes from Streptomyces sp. AF1A, assembly GCF_047340315.1. NCBI lineage: Bacteria > Bacillati > Actinomycetota > Actinomycetes > Kitasatosporales > Streptomycetaceae > Streptomyces > Streptomyces sp. AF1A. The sequence continues at coordinate 1,065 of NZ_JBLEBI010000015.1, read as the reverse complement.
TGCGAGGCCGCGTCGGAACCCCGGACATCCTGTCCATGCTGGCGCTCGAGGCCGCCCTGGAGGTCTGGGACGACGTCGACATCACCGCCGTCCGCGCCAAGTCCCTCGCCCTGACGGACTTCTTCCTCCAGTGCGTGACCGCGTACACCGAGCCGGGCCGCGTGGAGTCCCTGACGCCCGTGCCCCACGAGGAGCGCGGCAGCCAGGTCGCCCTGCGCTGCGAGGACGCCGGCGAGGTGATGAAACGCCTGATCGCGGGCGGCGTCGTGGGCGACTTCCGCCACCCCGACGTGCTCCGCTTCGGCTTCACCCCCCTGTACGTCTCCTACGCCGAAACGGAACGCGCGGCCCGCCTCCTGGCCAACGTCCTGACCTGACCCCCCGACCCGCTGACCCCTGACCCCGGCCGCGGCTCTCTGGGCAGCGGCCGGGCACGACCCGCACACCTGCGGCCGGCCGGGCGTCCGTACCGGCACGGGTGCGGGGCTCGTTCCTGCGCGGATGCGGGCGCCGTGCCGGGCGATCAGCCCAGTACCGGCAAGCGCGGCCCACTTGCGGCGCGGTGCGGTGAGGGCGCACGGCATGCGCTGCCCGCGCGTGGCGCGGTGTGGTGAGGCCGGGGGAGGAGCGGAGCCCGCGGGTGGCTTGGTGGGTGAGGCCGTGGGAGGAGCGGAGCCCGCGGGTGGCTTGGTGGGTGAGGCCGGGGGAGGAGCGGAGCCCGCGGGTGGCTTGGTGGGTGAGGCCGTGGGAGGAGCGGAGCCCGCCCGCGGCTCAGTGCAGCGACGCCGCACGACAAGCGAAGCCCGCCCGCGGCTCGTGACGGTCGGTCCGGCACCGGCAACCACCCCAGCCCCGCCCACCACCAGCGCACGGCCTCCGCTACCAGCCTGATACCGTCCCCGCCAACGGCCGACAGGCAGTCCCCACCTGGTCCGCCACACACACAAACACGTTCCATCGCTGAGAGGTTGGAGCATGCCGGACGACGCCGCCGCAGCCCGCGCCGCCGCCGAAGAGGAGTCGGCCTTCTCGCACCCCCCGGTCGCCCCGGACGCCACCGCCTCC